>JBFIQU010000145.1:0-5751 GCA_041609395.1 Acidimicrobiia bacterium
GCGCCGTGCCCTGGCCCGGTTCCGTCCCGGTCCCGGCTCGTTCAAGGTCGACTGGGCCCTCGAGGGGCCGGTGCCGTGGAGCAATCCCGACTGCGGCGACGCCGCCACCGTGCACGTCGGGGGATCGTACGAGGAGATCGCCGCCGCGGAACGAATGGTGATGCGGGGTGGGCATCCCAACCGCCCCTTCGTGCTGGTGGCGCAGCAGAGCCTTTTCGATGCGAGCCGAACGCCCGACGACGGTCACACCCTCTGGGGCTATTGCCACGTCCCGAACGGTTCAACCGTCGACATGACGGAACGGATCGAGGCACAGATCGAGCGCTTCGCCCCTGGGTTCCGGGAACTGGTCGTAGCCCGCCACACGATGGGACCCCACGACCTCGAGGCGCACAATGCCAACTATCTCGGAGGTGACATCGCCGGAGGGGCAACGACCGTGCGCCAGTTGCTACTGCGCCCTCGACCCGCCTTGAACCCGTACCGGGTGACCGACACCATCTGGCTCTGCTCGGCTTCGACACCGCCGGGCGCCGGCGTGCACGGCATGAGCGGATATCACGCTGCCGTAAGGGCATACGAAGACTGAACGGCTCCCGCCACCCGCACCACGGCGCTCAGCAACGTCGCCGCATCGCGACACGGGGTTGGGAACAAGGCAAGCGCCCGCCGCTCGCCGACACGTAGCTCAGGCGCGGGCCGTCCCCGGCGCGATCACATCACCTCAACGCGGAGCCAGATGCAGAGCTAAATGGCGGCCCAGCGGTGGGGACGATCCCGCAGGCCGGCGAAGCCCAGCTCGTCGCACAATGCCTCGAAGGGTTCACGGTGGACTCCGGGCCACTCCAGCTGAGCAACCGTTTCCGTGAGTGGAACATCGCGTCGCAGCCTGGCGAGGTACCGGTACAGAAATGCAACCGGGAGGTTGGCAAACAGGTTGTCGGCGAGTCGGGTGGCGCCGCGAACGTCGACGTCCCACAGATCGGCATGGATCGGGATGTCCTCGATGTGCCCGTACTTGGAGAGAACCGCCGACGACGACTTGGCTCCCCACCCGGGGATACCCGGATACCCGTCGGCACTGTCGCCGACCAGCGCGAGGTAGTCGGGGATCGATTGCGGCGCGACTCCGAACTTGTCGAGCACGGCCTTCTCGTCGATGAAGGCTCCCTTGCGACGGTCGTAGGAGACGACCCGCTCCCCGTCGATGCACTGGGCGAGATCCTTGTCCGGCGTGAGAATCACGATGCGGTCGAAGTCCGCGCCGAACCGGGCCACCGCCGTTGCCAGCGCATCATCGGCTTCGTATTCGATCATCGGCCACACCGTGACACCGATCGTCGCCAGCGCCCGCTCGGCGAGCGGGAACTGGGCGAGGAGATCCTCGGGCACTCCGGACTCGGTCTTGTACCCGCGAAACAACTCGTTGCGGAATGATCGAATCTGGCTGTCGAACGCCGCCGCGATGTGGGTGACGTCGGCCTCCTGGAGCAGAGCCAGTGTCGAGGCCAGGATCCCGTACGTCGCCCCGACCTCGCGACCGGACGGCGCCTTCCGCTGCGGCGCACCGAAGTACGAGCGAAACAGCTCGTACGTGCCGTCGATCAGATGCAGCTGCACGAACGGATCCTACCGAGGTCACCTCGCCCGCCGCAGGGCACCCGGCGGAGATTCCCGGCTACGCCGGGGGCTCCGCCGGTACCCGTCACGCGTCTTACGGCGTCAGTCTCATTACAGCGCCACCACCGAGAGCTGCCGGGATGATGCTCAGGATGGTCACGTAGACCGTGCCGTCCCGGGCCACCGCAACATCGCCGGGAAGCGGGAACATGCCCAGCGTCTCCCTGACTTCCTCGTCGGTCCCTCCGTTGGTGATGCGCAGGACCGACCCTGGTGTTTCATCACCGCAGATCTCCGCTTCCAGGAGCGGAGCGTCTGTGATCTGAGCTACGTAGAGCGCCCCATCGGGGCCGAAATCGATACCGGTGACGTGGTTGAGCCCATCGACGAACACAGACACGTCACCTGTGTTGGGGTCGACGCGATACACCTTCGCCGCACCGAGGCCGAACGGAAATCCGGACAAGATTCCGACGTAGTAGGCGCCATCGGGCCCAACCGCCACGGCCGTCGGCACAGCCTGCGGCGGAATCTCCGTCCCGTCGGGCGGAAGCGGCAGATCCGGTATGCCTTCGAGGCAAGATGGTGTGTCGAACGGGACGGGACCGAGCGGAGGGAACACCGCCACCGTCTCGACCGTGCCGTTGGCCGACACCATCAGCAGCGTGTTGCCGCCCGCGTCGGCGACCAGACGCTTCCCGCCGCCCAGTGCAGCGAGGCCGTAAGGGTTGGAGTCTTCCCCATCACCTGCCGGGTCCGAACTCTCGTGGCCTGCAAGATTGGCGACGACTGTGTACTTGCCGTTCGGCTTCACGGCGAGAAGTTCGCCGAAGATGCCGCCGAGGTCCTGTTGTATGCCGAAGTCACCCCCCAGGCCCATGGTGACCGCAAGCGTGCCATTGCCGAGAGCGGAAACATTGGATGGTCCAGTGGCAGCGAAGCCCTCCTCGGGCCCCGCACCGCACAGCCACTCATCGTTCTCTTCGTCGTAGGTGGCTCCGCCCAGACTCGGCAGCGACCCGAGACGCTTTACGTTGCCCTTTTTGTCGATGCGTGCGACGGCTCCGGTGTCGCCTTTGCACCCGAAGACTTCCTCGCCTTCGAAGACAGCCGATACCAGCTCGGATCCTCCCGAGCCCGATTCCGCGACGTAGATGCTGCCGTCAGTCCCGATGGCGATACCACGAGGGTTGTCGAGCCCTCCGGCCACCATCTCCCAGCCACCGTTTCCCAGCGCCGGCGTGACGCCGGCGACAACAAACAGCCCAACGAGCAAGGCCGTAATGCGAGCCTTCATGGTTGTTCCTTTCCCCCGATCCGGATCCCCAACGGGTCTCGACCAGAAAGCTAGCGCTGTAGAGCGGCGACTACGCGGCGTAGTAGGCCGCCGTTTTTCGCGCTCTCAAAATCGGACTGGAGACGCGCACCGGTGGTAATCGCAGCGCCAGCCTCCGCAGCGATGCCTTTTCCCACTACCGTCCGGGTCAACACCCGGCAACGAGGCAGCGACATGGATGAGATCATCTCCCACAACCCCCGGACCGGCGAGGAGATCGGACGACTGCCGGTGGCGAACGCGGACGAGGTCCGAGCGGCGGTCGGCCGGGCGCGAAAAGCATTCGAAGAGTGGCGTGACCTGAGTTTCCCCGACCGCGCCGAACACCTCAAACGTCTCAAGAAGGAACTGATCGGCAACTCCGACCACTATGCCGATGTCATCGTGCGCGAAACGGGGAAACACCACTCCGACGCGCTGCTCGCCGACGTCGCCCAAGTCGCCGGCACCCTCGATTACGCAATCCGCAAGGGCGGCAAGCTGCTGGCACCCCGCAAGGCGTCGTCGTGGCCGATGCCAATGCTGCGAGCCTACGTCGAATATCACCCGATCGGGGTCGTCGGAGTGATCTCGCCCTGGAACTATCCCCTCGGCTTGCCCTTCATCCCCACCGTCCTGGCGCTGGCGGCAGGATGCACCGTGGTCGTCAAGCCGTCGGACGTGACCCCCTTGACCGGCGAGCTGATTCGCGAGGCTACCGACGCCGCCGGCCTTCCCCCCGGCGTCGTCCAGGTGGTGCAAGGCGGCGCCGCCACGGGACAGGCACTCATCGACGCCGTCGACCTGGTGTCGTTCACCGGGTCTCCCGCGACTGCGCGCAAGGTTGCGAGCCGTGCCGCCGAGACCTTGACGCCCGTGCTGTTGGAGCTGGGCGGCAAGGACGCGATGGTTGTTCTCGAGGACGCCGATCTCGACCGCGCCGCTCGCGGCGCCGTGTGGGGCGGGATGTTCAACGCCGGTCAGACCTGCATCTCGATCGAACGCGTCTACGTCGTCGACGCGGTGTACGACGAGTTCCTTGCCAAGGTCGACGCGCAGATGGATGGCCTGTCGGCGGGTGGACCCGACAAAGGCGACATCGGCCCGATCATCTTCGACCGGCAGCTCGAAATCATCGAGTCGCATCTCGAGGATGCCGTCGGCAAGGGCGCCACCGTCGTTCGTGGCGGATCGCGGGTCGCCGGACCCGGGTCGTTCTACGAGCCCACGCTGCTGACCGACGTGGATCACACGATGGAGATCATGCGTGAGGAAACCTTCGGCCCCATCCTTCCCATCATGCGGGTCCCGGGCGAAGAAGCCGCCCTCGAGCTCGCCAACGACTCGAAATTCGGTCTCCATGGATCGGTGTGGACCAAGGATCTCGCCCGGGGACGCAGCTTCGCCTCACGGTTGAACACGGGCACCGTCGCGGTCAACAATTGCCTGGTCAACTTCGGGGTCCCCGACCTTCCGTTCGGCGGAATACGCGAATCCGGATACGGCAGCTCGAACGGACCCGAAGGCATTCGGGCCTTCACGTATCCCAAGGCGGTCGCGGTCAACCGTATCGCGCTCAAGCGGGAGCCGTGGTGGTTCCCTCGCATCGGCGGCAAGCGCCTCGGGAAGGTCTTTCTCCGGCTTGCCGGCCGTGGCTGACCGGCCCCTCGTCGACGTCGAGTGGCTCGCGGCTCGGCTCGATGACCCCGGGGTCCGCATTGCCGACACCCGCTGGTACCTGGGTGAGCCCGAGCGGGGCCGTGCGGCGTTTGCCGCTGCGCACATCGCCGGAGCCGTCTACGTGGACCTGGAGCGCGATCTATCCGCAGCGACGGGCCCGGGCCGCCACCCGCTTCCCCGGCCGTCGGACTTCGCCGCCACGCTGGGCCGATTCGGAGTGGGCCCATCGACGATGCTCGTGGCCTACGACGATCGCGGCGGGGCCGTCGCCGCCCGCCTGTGGTGGATGGCACGGAACGTCGGTGTCGACGCCAGAATCCTCGACGGCGGTCTCACATCGTGGCTCGCGGCCGGACATCCGACGACCGATCTCGCTATCGAGTATCCGGCGGTCGAGCCGATCGACGTTCCGGGCTCCTGGCGCGCAACCGTCGATCGCTTCGGCGTCGCCAGCAGCATCGGCTCGACCCAGATCGTGGACGCCCGCAGCGGACAGCGGTACCGGGGGGAAGAGGAACCCATCGATCCCGTGGCCGGCCACATCCCGACGGCGATCAACGCTCCATACGAAGAGAACCTGACGGACGGTGACCGCTTCAAGACGATGTCCGAACTCGGGCAACGATTCAGCGATCTCGGCCTCGATCCGGCCCGCGAGGTGGTGGCGTACTGCGGCAGCGGGGTCACGGCGTGCCACGACATACTGGCTCTCGAACTCGCAGGCTTCCGTGATGTCAAGCTGTACCCGGGATCGTGGAGCGACTGGTCGACATCAGGGGGCGAGGTGGCTACGGGCGGCTAGCTCCTAGCTCCTAGCTCCGACGCCCGCCCCCGACCGTACTCCCCTGTCTCTGCGGTGCGGGATTGGCGCCCATCGAGCGCTTGGTGCGAGCTCCGCCGTGCGGGTGTGTCTTTTCGGGCGGCGCGCATGCGGGGCCGCCGACCGCCCACGAATCGAAGTCCGCGGAGCCAGGATGGAACGCAGGACGGCTCCGGACAGAAGACAGCCGGGTGCGGCGCGGTCGGCCCGCGAAGAAAACAGAGCGCCGAGCCGCTCCCCCTTGCCTGGCGGCCCGACGCCCTTGCCGTCTGGTAACCGGAAACCCCCCTGGCCCCTCCGGTACGACGGGTACCGC
>JBFIQU010000146.1:0-5648 GCA_041609395.1 Acidimicrobiia bacterium
CGTATGCCGCAACCGGCACCGGCGGGGATGCCACCAGGCGAAGCAACTCGTCGATCCGCCGGGTGACGGCGCCGGGCGAATCGATCTGGAGGATCACCAACTGGGCATCGGAGCCGTTCACGGCGTCGAGAACGAAATCCACGATCCGGTCGTCGACCACACCGCTGACCTCGATGACGTCGACCGGACCCGGCCCGGGCTCCTGTCCGCCGGCGACCCCGGAGAGAACGATGGAGGCAACCACGGCGAAGAAAGCGGTGAAGCGGCGCACAGTCACAACGGGCGATGTTAGGGGCAGGCCCCGGGCGTCCCGCCGGGTCGGGGACACTACGCTTGCGGCATGCCCAAGATCCTCGTTGTGGCCGATGTTCCCTGGGTGGTCAACGGCGTCCATGCTGCTCTCTCGGAGCCAGGCTGGGAGCTGATCGACCACGACGACCCGCCGACCGTACCCCGGGCGGCCCACCGCAACGATGTCGACGCCGTCGTCGTCGACATGCAGGTCAAAACCATGGGAGGCATGGCCATCATCCGTGCCCTCAAGGAAGCTCAGCACGTCGACGGCATCAATCCGGTGCCGGTGATCCTCCTGCTCGACCGCGCCGCCGACGCATTCCTCGCCAAGCGAGCCGGCGCCTCGGCCTGGGTCAAGAAGCCGTTCGAGGCGGCAGAGCTTCGCACGGTGATGGCTGCGGCCGGGGTGGCCAGAGGCACGACTGAATGAACCGTCGCTCACAACGGGATGGCTCCGCCCTGCGATGACACCGGTCCAGATCGTCTACTTGGTCGTCCTGGGGGCGTGCATTCTCGCCTCGGGCTTCTTCTCCGGATCTGAAACGGCCCTCGTCGGTATTCCGCGCGAGAAAGTCCACCAACTCGAAGGCTCCAGCCGCGGGCGCCACCTCGCCGACCTCGTCTCCGATCCCGATCGGATGCTCAGCACCCTGCTGGTGGCCAACAACTTCGTCAACATCCTCGGCGCCTCGATCGCCACGACCCTGTTCATAGATCTGCTCGGCGAGGACTGGGGACCGTGGGCGGCAACCGGGGTGGTGACCGCGATCATCCTCGTGATCGGGGAGATCACCCCCAAGAGCCTGGCCACCCGGTATCCGGTGCGTTTCTCGCTCGCCGTGGCACCGATCATCTGGAGATTGTCGCTCTTCCTCCGACCCGTCTCCCGCATCTTCCAGGCCGCCGCTCGGGTTCTCTTCAGGCTCATGCGCCTCAACCCGGACCACAACCCTCCCGGCATCACCGAAGACGACATCCGTTCCCTGGCTCTGTTGGGGGAAGCCGAAGGCGAGATCAAGGCCACGGAACGGGAGATCATCCATGCGCTGTTCCACCTCGAGGATCGCCCGGTGCGCGACGTCATGACCCCGCGCATCGACATGGTGACGCTGACGGCGCCGGTGACGATGGCCGATGTGCGGACGGCCATCGCCGCCACCGGCCACTCCCGCTTCCCCGTCGTCGACGGCGACCTCGACCACCTCGTCGGCGTGCTGTATGCCAAGGACCTCCTGCGACTGCCACCCGATGCCACCGACGCCGACGTTGCCGCCCTGATCCGGGAGCCGTTCCTGGTTCCCGAATCCAAGAACGTCATGGCACTCCTGTCGGAAATGCGCTCGCGTCGCTTTGGATTCGCCGTCGTCCTCGACGAGCACGGAGGCGTGGAGGGTCTCATCACGGCCAAGGATCTCATCGCCGAACTGGTCGGAGAGCTGCAAGATGAGTACGACCCCGGGACCCCGACCATCGTCCGCGTCGGACCGCGGCAGTGGGTCGCCGACGGGCGGGTGCCGATCGAAGACCTCGAGGCGGCCATCGACACCGCGATCGAAGATGGACCCTACGCCACCCTCGGCGGACGCTACCTCTCGATCGCGGGCCGGATCCCCCGACCCGGCGAATCCGTATGGGACGACCGGTTCCGATACACGGTTCTTCGGATGGATCGCCGCCGCATCGACCGGATCCGAATCGAGGAAATCGGAAGCCGCGCCGGCTAGCCGGTTTTGGGTGCGCGGCGCGGCCGGTAACATCACCTGCTACGGGACGTGGCGCAGTTTGGCAGCGCGCAGCGTTCGGGACGCTGAGGTCGCCGGTTCAAATCCGGCCGTCCCGACTCAGCATGGGGCCGCCCGGTGGGGCGGCCCGCCGCCGTTTCTCACAGGCCTTCCCGGAACCGGTGCCGATACCGCCACCCGACACGACACGGGGACGCCCGGACGCCCGATCATGCGACCCCCGGAGGCTCCCGGTGAGTAGCCTGACAGACCGTGACCACTGAACACGCGAGCGCCTCAGTCATCGACCGGCTGCGCTGGGTATTTGCGATCGCCGTCACCGTCCTCGTGAGCGGGCTCATCGTGACCGGATGGACGACGGCCCGGCACCGCAGCCCCGACGCCGGGATCCCCGACTGGATGGCCCTGCTCATCGTGATCGCCGTCGGGATCGCCTTCGGGTTCGTCGTGCGCTACTGGCGCCGGCGGCCGATCCTTCCCGGACGGCCCGACGACTACGCCTCGACGATTGCGCTGCGCATCGCCACGGCCTCGGTTCCGTCGCTGATGGGACTCGGGATGTATCTGGCTTCGGGCTCGTGGTGGCCGCATCTGATCGGTACCGTGACGTCGCTGGCGTTGCTGACCTGGGCGCTGCCGTCGGAGGCCGACCTCGATCGCCATCACCGGCTGGCGATCGGTCCGCCGCCCATGCCCCCGGACGAGGCCTGGGGAGCGGCCGATCCCGACGAACCGGCTCCCTGGGACGACGAGCACGGTGGCCACGGCCACGGGTTGGTGGACTTCTAAGGCGGTCGCCGCCGGCGCCGCGACGATCAGCTGCCGGCTATGAGTTGCTCGGCGATCTGTACGGCGTTGAGCGCCGCTCCCTTCAGCAGGTTGTCGCCCACCGTCCACAAGCTGACACCACCGGGATTGCCGATCGTGTCGCGCAACCTGCCCACGAGGACGTCGTCGCGTCCGGCGGCATCCAGCGGGGTGGGGATCAATTCCGACCACACCTCGACGCCGGGAGCCTCCGCCAGCAGTCCGGCGGCCTCCTCCGCGTCGAGCGGCTTGTCGAACCACAGAGATGTCGCCACCCCATGGCCGACCATCACCGGCACCCGGGTGCACGTCGGTTCGACGATGACGTCGGGGGCATCGAGGATCTTGCGCGTCTCGTGAATGAGCTTGAGTTCTTCGTCGGTGTAGCCGTCGGCGACGTGGGTCCCGGCGAGCGGGATGACGTTCCATCCGATCGGACGTGGGTAGACGGACCCCATCGGATCGCTCCATCCGCCACGCTGGAGGGCCTCCGGGTCCTTGCCGAGCACCTCGACCTGATGGACGAGTTCGTCCATGGCCTTCTGCCCCGTCCCGGACACCGACTGGAACGTGGTCGCCGTCATCGACACGAGGCCTGCGGCACGATGCAACGGGGCCACCGCCATCAACAGCGTCATCGTGCTGCAGTTCGGGTTGGCGATGATCCCACGGTGATCGGCCACAGCATGATCGTTCACCCCGGCGACGACGAGCGGCACCTCGTCCTGCATGCGAAACGCCGACGAGTTGTCGACGACGGTCGCTCCGGCGGATGTGAACCGGGCGGCGAAGGTACGAGACCGATCTCCACCCGCCGAGAACAAGGCGATGTCGATTCCCGCCGGATCGGCACCGTCGAGATCTTCGACCGCTACCTCACCCCATTTGGTCGCGATCGTGGTGCCGGCCGACCGGGACGATGCCATGAGCCGCAACTCCCCGACGGGGAAGTCGCGGCGCTCCATCACCGACACCATCGTGCGTCCGACCGCCCCCGTGGCGCCGACGACGGCGATCGTCGGGCGGCTCACGATGTTCCCCCATCGGCGAGACCGAATACGTCGTGCAGCGAGCTCACGGCTTCTTCTACCTGGTCGCCACGCACCACACACGAGATCCGGATTGCAGACGTCGAAATCATCTCGATGTTGATCTGATGCTCGCTGAGCGTGCGAAACATCTGCGCGGCTACTCCGGGCTCTGACTGCATTCCGGCCCCGACCAGCGAGACCTTGGCGATGTTCTCGTCGACGTCGACGCCACCGGCGCCGAGTTCGTCGGCCACGGCCTCGGCGATCTTGCGCGCCGCCGCCGCGTGCGACTTGGGAACGGTGAAGCTGATATCAGTCACGCCGTGGGTGGAGACGTTCTGCACGATCATGTCGACGTTGACGCTCTCCGCGGACAGCGGCGTGAACAGCCGGGCCGCCACCCCGGGACGGTCGGGTACGCCGTGAATCGTGACCTTTGCCTCGCTCGTGTCGTGAGCGACGCCGCTGACGATTGCCTGTTCCATCGTTTGCTCCCTGACCCATGTTCCGGGGCCATCGTGGAAGGACGATCGTACGTGAATCGGGATGTTGAAGCGACGTCCGAATTCCACGGAGCGGGCCATGAGAACCCGGGCTCCGGCGGCGGCGAGTTCCAGCATCTCCTCGTACGTGATCTCGTCGAGTTTGCGAGCCGACCGCACCAACCGCGGGTCTGCGGTGAACACACCGTCGACGTCGGTGTAGATCTCGCAGGCGTCGGCACCGAGAGTCGCCGCCAGGGCCACGGCCGTCGCATCGGAGCCGCCCCGCCCGAGCGTCGTGACATCTTTGGTATCGGGGGCAACGCCTTGAAAACCGGCCACGATGACCACCGCACCAGATTCGATGCCCTCGCGGACCCGATCTCCCCTCACCGCCTGGATCTTGGCTCGCCCGTGGACGGCGTCGGTGAGAATGCCGGCCTGCGAACCGGTCAGGCTGATGGCATCAAGTCCTTGATCGCGGATGGCCATCGCCAGCAGTGCCATCGAGATTCTCTCGCCGGCGGTGAGCAACATGTCCATCTCGCGCGGGTGGGGGTCGTGACTGACGTCGGCGGCGAGGGCGATGAGCGAGTCGGTCGAATCGCCCATTGCGGACACCACGACGACCACGTCGTCACCATCCCGGCGCAGCCTGGCCACCCGGCGCGCCACGCTGCGGATGCGCTCGGCGTCCCCGACCGATGTTCCGCCGTACTTCTGAACGATCAGTGCCATGAGTCGGCGGAGTGTACCGACGTTGGCGCGCACTCCCCGTAGTATCCGGCGCTATGTCCGGATCCTTTCGCTCCTGGTTCGTCGCGCTCGTCGCCGTGATGGTCGTCTCCGCCTGCGGTGACGGTGGCGACTCTGCCGCTACGACGACCGCGGCGACTCCGGCCAGCACAGAACCGGCGACGTCGACGACCACCCCGCCGTCCACTGCGACGACGACGAGTACGAATCCTCCGGTGACGACGGCCACCACGGCGGCCTCGTTCTCCGGCCCCGCCTCGAACTACGCGGAGTTCCGTGCGTTGCCGGCGGCGTGTGGAGCAACGGCCCCGGCGGACCGAACCGAGATGAGCTTCGAGGCCCCCGTCGACCAGGGACTCACCGGCCCGGTGACGGTGACGATCGTCACCTCATGTGGCGACGTCGTCCTCGAACTGGATCCCGCTCTCGCCCCCGAGACCGTGAACTCGTTCGTGTTCCTGGCACGGCAGGGATACTTCGACGGCACCGCTTCGCACCGCATCGTCCCCGGCTTCGTCATCCAGGCCGGTGATCCC
>JBFIQU010000147.1:0-5643 GCA_041609395.1 Acidimicrobiia bacterium
CTGCTGGCCGTCGTAGTACGTCGTGGGACCGAAGTCCATGCCAACGTCGGAGTCACGGGACTGGGTCCATGTCGTATTGCGGATGAGCACATCCACGGCACCCGTCTGCACGGCGGTGAACCGCTCGGCAGCAGTGAGCGCGGTGAACTCGACCTTGTTCTGGTCGCCGAGAACGGCGGCGGCTACGGCGCGGCAGTAGTCGGCGTCGAAGCCGGTCACGCTACCGTCGGCCTGCGTCTCGGAGAACGCGGTCGCCGCGCCCGACACACCGCATTTCAGCGTGCCGCGCGCCTTGACTGTGGCCAGGATTCCCTGGCCCGTCTGGCCGGTGTTCCCCGACGTGGTCGTGGTCGTCTCTCCGCCGGTCGTGGTTGTCGTTTCCCCGGAATCGTCGTCGCCGCAAGCGGCGGCCACGAGGGCAAGTGCGAAGACAACCACCAGGAGCTTCTTGAGCATTCCTTCCCTCCCAGTTGTCTCTTTGGCTGCGGCGGCGCACCGCTCGCAGGTGCCGCCAAGTTACTAGCTAACGGCCGCGACGGACAACCACTAGGTTGGAAGAACCGGGAAAAGAAGCGAATCTCTGGGGCCCAGAGGTAGCCGCGAGCCTCGAGCTGAAGCTACGGCTCTGGCGGGCGAAACATCCCGCTCTAACCCCCAATGGCAAGCCACCCGGCGCCGTAGCTCGTGGCTCCTGGCTCGAAGCTCCGGCTAGACGCCCTGGACGTGGAACACCACTCGCCGGTCCCGTGCCTGATCGAGTTCGGCGAAGAGGATCCGTTGCCACGCTCCCAACAAGAGCTCGCCGTCGACGACCGGAACCGTCACCGACGTCCCACCCGTGAGCAACTGACGAACATGGGCGTGACCGTTGATGAACTCGTCCTCCTGGAGGTTCTCGGTGCGCAGATCGTGGTCGTCGTGCTCGTAGTACGTGTCCTCGGGGACGAGGGCGGCGATGAGACGCCGGAAGTCGTTCAGGAACCCCGTCTCTGACTCGTTGACGACGATCGAGGTCGTGGTGTGCGGGCTGTAGACGGTGAGCTGGCCGTGGCGAACACCCGAGCGCACGGTCACGTCCCGTGCATCCTCGGTGAGGTCGAAGAACTCGTTCGCCGCCGACGAGGCGAAGTGAAGCACCTCGGTGCGGATCGCCGGATCCTTCGATGCGGCGAGGAGGGTGAGGCTTCCGTCGGGGCGGCGCGTGGCTTGGCGGACGGGCGACGGTTCGGTCACGTGGAATCTCTCCGGATGAGTCGGCGGAACGTTAGTAGGACCATGTTGATTAAAGGGAATCCTTTTCGAACCCGGCGTTGCCCACGACCCGCACGCCATCCTTGTACACCGCGGCTACCCGTTCGGACAGGCCGGCGAGCTCCAGGGGGTCGCCGGCGACGACCACGAGGTCGGCTCGCTTGCCGGGTTCCACCGTGCCCAGTTCCGTGTCCAGGGCCATCAGCTGAGCGGCGTTGCGGGTTGCCGCCACCAGGACCTCACCGGGACTCATGCCGCCGTCGTGCATCAGCACCAGCTCGTCGAGGTTGCGGCCGTGCGGCGTCACCGCGCTATCGGTCCCCATCGCCACCTTGACACCGGCGGCAACGGCCCGGCGGAACGAATCGCGGTGCGCCTCTATGACGGCGCCGGCCTTGCGTAGTGCCGCCTCCGAAACCGTCGCTCCCCGCTCGGCGGCCTCGAGCACACCCGTCGGTGCAACGAGGGTCGGGACGAGGTACGTACCGTTCTCCAGCATCATGCCGATGGCCTCGTCGTCGAGGTAGATCCCGTGCTCGATCGAGCGAATCCCGGCGCGCACTGCGTTCTTGATTCCGTCCGCAGCCTGGGCATGCGCCATCACGAAGAGACCGTGGGCCGCGGCTTCGGTAACGAGCGCCTCGAGTTCGTCGAGCCGGAAGTGGGCATGCGACGGGTCATCGCGAGGCGAGAGAACGCCTCCAGACGTCGCGACCTTGATGACATCGGCTCCGGCACGAGCGAGCTCGCGAACCTTCTTGCGTACTTCCGCAGGCGAGTCGACGATCCCGTCGGGACGACCGGGATGCGGAACCATGAGTCGCATCACTTGCCCCGACTCGCGCCAGCCATCGCCGTGGCCCCCCGTCTGGCTCAACATCGTCAGCGATACCTGCATGCGGGGCCCCGAGATGAGGCCGTCGTCGACCGCCTTCTTGACCCCCAAGTCGGCGCCTCCTGCATCGCGGACGGTGGTGATTCCGGTTGCGAGCGTCAGGGCCAGGTTCTCCGCTGCGATGTAGAAGGAGTACGAGAACGGGGTGTGGAGCAGATGCCACATGTCGATGTGGCTGAACATCACATGCACGTGACAATCGAAGAGGCCGGGCAGTACCCCGCGTCCGGCGAGGTCGATCGCCTCGTCGCCATCGAGGTCGGCTCCCACCTCGAGAATGCGGCCGTTCTCGACGAGGATGTCGGTGACCGACGGCTCCACACCGGTGCCGTCGAACAGGTTGGCGTTCCGGAAGACCCGTCTCACGCCCGGCGGCAGATTCCGTCGAACAACAACCGCAGCGTCGCCTCCGCCACCTCGTGGACCTCTTGTTTCGGGTCTTCAGCCTTGATCAGGCTGCGAGCGGCCCACAGCACGACGTTGGTCACGAAATCGGCGAGGTGGTCGACATCGTCGCCCACGAACTCTCCGCCGGCGACCGCCTCGGAGCAGATGATCCGGATCTCGTCACCGATGCGACTGTGAGCGATGCCGACCCGGCGTTGTGCTTCCGGGCCGAGCTTGGGGACCTCGCGCATCACGAGGGTGCCGAGGTTGGTTTCGTCGGCCACGAACATGAGGCTGCGTATCGTCATCTCGGCCAGCCGATCCCTGGCGCTGAGTTCGGAAGGCAGGTCGCCGAGGAACTTGTCGATGAGCTTGGGGACCGACTCTTCGACGAGTTCGACGAGAACCTCTTCCTTGTCCCCGAAGTAGTCGTAGAACGTCGTGCGTCCGATGCCCACGTAGGCGGCGATGTCGCTGAGGGACGTTTCTTCGTACCCTTGAGCGAAGAACAGGGCCGCCGCTGCGTCGAGGATCTCGCGGCGGGTCAGCGACTTGTGTTCTTCGATGGTCGACGCACGAATACGTGGCACCGGGGTACCTCCTAGGGACACAGAGTGTACCCAGCCACCAGCCACCAGCCACCTGTCCCTCTCCCTTTCAGGGAGAGGTCGCCGGAGAAGCCTCAGGCTTCTCCGGCGGGTGAGGGTTCAAAGAGGGAGCCGCGGGCCCCATCGTGAGGTGCGGCACCGCCGAATACCGCACGGGCGTCGGGCACCGGGCGTCGGGCACCGGGCGTCGGAGCGCCTCGTTACCATCCCCGCCGTAAGCAACGCGGAGGGGCTGCATGCCGGCGACGATCATCGTCGGCGCCCAATGGGGCGACGAGGGCAAAGGAAAAGTCACCGATCTCCTTTCGGAACATGCCGACGTCGTGGTGCGCTACCAGGGCGGCAACAACGCCGGGCACACCATCGTCGTGGGCGAGGAGAGATTCGCGTTGACCCTGATCCCCAGCGGAGTGCTCTACCCCCAGGTGACACCCGTCATCGCCAACGGATGCGTGATCGACCCGGCCGTGCTGCTCGACGAGATGGATGAACTCGCCCGGCGCGGCATCGACCCCACCCGCGTCAGGGTGTCCAACAACGCCCACGTCATCATGCCCTACCACCGCAAGCTCGACGCCGTCATGGAGCGGTACCTGGGTCGCAACCAGATCGGAACAACCAAGCGGGGAATCGGCCCCGCCTACACCGACAAATTCAGCCGGCAAGGTATCCGCGTCCAGGATCTCTTCGACCCCAAGATCTTCAAGGACAAGCTCGAGATAGCCCTGAAGGACAAGAACCGCCTCCTCACCAAGGTGTACAACCAGTTGCCGATGGATTCCCAGCCGATCCTCGACGAGTACCTCGCGCTCGCCGATCGGCTTCAGGACCACGTCGCCGACACTTCCCACCTCGTGTGGCAGGCAATCCGCGACGACCGGGACGTGCTCTTCGAGGGCGCGCAGGGAACGCTGCTCGACATCGATCACGGCACGTACCCCTTCGTCACGTCGTCGAATCCGACTGCGGGCGGCGCCCTCATCGGCACCGGAGTCGGTCCCGGCGCCATCGACCGCGTGCTCGGCATCGCCAAGGCCTACATCTCCCGTGTCGGCAGTGGTCCGTTTCCGACCGAACTCGACAACGAGATCGGCGAGCGGATGGTGCAGGTCGGCGGCGAGTTCGGCACCGTCACCGGGCGGCGGCGCCGCTGCGGCTGGCTCGACGGCGTGGCGCTGCGGTATGCGGTACGCGTCAACGGTCTCACGGAGATAGCCCTCACCAAGCTCGATGTCCTGTCCGGCTTCGACGCGCTGCGAGTTGCGGTCGCCTACGACTCGCTGGGCGAGCGCTACAGCGAGCTCCCTCGCCAACAGCGGGTGCTCTACAACTGCAACCCCGTCTACGAGGATCTGCCCGGATGGGAGGAGGACATCTCAGGAGTGCGTGAGTTCGACCACCTCCCCAAGGAGGCCCAGCGCTACGTCGAATACGTCGAGGATCTCGCCGGTGTTCCGGTGACGACCGTGTCGGTCGGAGCGGAACGCTCGGCGACCCTGCGGAGAGAGCCGTGAACGTCCTCTTGCTCGGCTCGGGCGGTCGCGAGCACGCCATCGGATGGAAGCTCGTGCAGAGCCCGCGGGTGACCCGGCTGATATCGGCACCCGGCAACCCCGGCCTCGCCGAGATCGGCGACACGGTCTCCATCGACATCACTGATCCGACGGCCGTCCTGGTGGCCGCCGCCAACGCCGACCTCGTCGTCATCGGGCCCGAAGCACCGCTGGCGGCCGGAGTTGCCGACGCGCTCCACCGCAACGGGATCCCCGTCTTCGGACCGGCGGCCGCCGGCGCCCGGCTCGAGTCGTCGAAGGCGTTCGCCAAGCACATCATGCAGCGCGCCGGTGTGCCCACCGCCGGTTCCGAGACGTTTACGAACGCCGACGAAGCCCACGCCCACATCGCGGCCGTCCAGGGCCCGTATGTCGTCAAGGCCGACGGCCTGGCTGCCGGCAAGGGGGTCCTGGTCACCAACAGCGCCGCCGACGCCCACGCCTGGGTCGGGGACTGTTTCGGCGGCCGGTTCGGAAGCGCCGGCGACACAGTCGTGATCGAGGAGTACTTGCCCGGTACGGAAGTGTCCATTTTTGCCGTCTGCGACGGCACGGCCGTTGTTCCGCTCGTGGCCGCCCGTGACTACAAGCGTCTCCGCGACGGCGACTTCGGGCCGAACACCGGCGGTATGGGGGCCTTCTCGCCGGTACCCGACATTTCCGGCGGCCTGATCCGGCAGGTCATCGACTACGTCGTGCGCCCCGTCCTCGGCGTGCTGCGTGACGATGGGGTGATGTACCGCGGATTCCTGTACACCGGACTGATGCTCACTCCCCAAGGACCGAAGGTGCTCGAGTTCAACTGCCGTCTTGGCGACCCCGAAGCCCAGGTCATCCTGCCCCGGCTCGAAAGCGACCTCGCCGAGCTCCTCGAAGCGGTGGCGTTGGGCGCCCTGCGGGAGGATCCGCTCGAATGGTCGGACGACGCCGCAGTCGATGTCGTCATCGC
>JBFIQU010000148.1:0-5602 GCA_041609395.1 Acidimicrobiia bacterium
CGTGATCAATCCCGGCGCGCTGACGCACTACTCCTATGCGGTCCACGATGCGCTCGCTGCGGTGGACGTGCCCGCCGTCGAGGTCCACATCAGCAACGTCAGGGAACGCGAGGAGTGGAGACGCCACTCGGTCGTCGCTCCCGCGTGCGTGCACACGATCTACGGGCGTGGGATATCCGGTTACCGATGGAGCATCCGGCACCTCGTTGAACTCGCCGCGTGGCCGTTCACCTCGGTCGCCTACGGGTCCGATGACGATCAAGTCGGTGACCTACGCGTGCCGAAGACGCCGCCTCCACACCCGGTGGTGATCGTCATCCACGGTGGCTTCTGGCGGCATGCCTGGACACGGGACATCATGGATGCCGCCGCCGTCGATCTCAGCCGGCGTGGCTGGGCTACCTGGAACCTCGAATACCGCCGCGTCGGGCTCGGCGGTGGCTGGCCGGCCACGCTCAACGACGTTGCCGCTGCCATGGACCACGTTCCACGACTCGCCGACGAACACGACCTCGATGCATCGTCGGTCGTCGTCCTCGGGCACTCTGCCGGCGGGCAGCTCGCGCTGTGGGCGGCAGGCCGTCACCGCCTCCGCGGCGACGACCCGGGGCACAATCCCAAGGTACGTCCGATTCGTGCCGTCGGCCTCGCCCCGGTGACCGATCTGGCCGCAGGTGCCCGCGACGGCATCGGCCGTGGTGCCGTCGAAGACTTCCTGCGCCGCACGCCGGCGGAAGGACCCGACCGGTACGAGGCGGCGTCACCGACCGGACTGCTGCCCCTGGGCGTGCCCCAGGTCATCGTTCACGGCGACGCCGATGATGAGGTACCGGTGAGCATGAGCCTTGCCTACGCCGATGCCGCTGCGGTGGCCGGCGACGACGTGCGCCTGAAGATCCTGGAGGACACCGACCACTACTCGATCATCGAGCCCCGCTCCGCTGCGTGGCCGGCCGTCGTCGATGCGGTGGGTGCTCCACCCGCTTGATCGGGGTCGCAGCGTCTCTCGAGCTTCGCTTTCGCGCTCTTACGCGCCGCGCGGCGCGTAAGACGATTTTGTCATTCGACCACTGAGCGTGGTCATTCGCCTGCCGCCACGAAGTCGGTGAGACGATGCAGACCCTCGACGAGATCATCATCGCCCAGCGCAAACGACAACCGGGCGTAGCCCGCCATCCCGAATGCCTCCCCCGGGACGATGGCCACCTTCGCCTGATCGAGTAGCACCGCGGCGAAGTCGAGCGACGTCTCGACGTCGACACCACCATACGACCGGCCCAGCACCCCGTGAAGCGACGGAAACGCGTAGAAGGCACCGGCGGGTTCCACACAGTCGATCCCGGGCACCTCGTTCAGCATGCGATGCATGATGCGGCGCCGCCTGTCGAAAGCTTCCCGCATCGCGGCGACCGCATCGAGAGGCCCGGCCACGGCGGCGAGAGCAGCTTGCTGGGCGACGTTGGCAACGTTGGTCGACACATGGGTCTGAAGCCGTATCACGGCGCGCGCGACGTCCGTCGGTGCGATCAGCCAGCCGACACGCCATCCCGTCATCGCATAGCTCTTCGAGACGGCATTGACCACGATGCACCGATCGGCAAGTTCGGGGACCAGCACCGGCATCGACGGTGCCGAAGTTCCGCCGTAGACGAGGTGTTCGTACATCTCGTCGGTCATCACCCAGATGCCCTTGTCCACAGCCCACTCCCCGATGGCCCGCACCTGGTCCTCCGGGTAGACGGCGCCGGTCGGATTCGACGGGGAGGTGAAGAACAGCATCTTCGTCCGGTCCGTCCGCGCCGCCTCGAGCTGGTCGACCGTGACGAGGAACCCCTGGTCGACTCCGGCAGGCACGACGACGTTGGAGGCTCCCGCCAGCTTCACCACCTCGGGATAGGTGACCCAGTAGGGCGCCGGGAGCAGCACCTCGTCACCCGGGCCGAGCATCGCCTGGCACAGCTCGTAGATCGCCTGCTTTCCACCATTCGTGACCACGACCTGGTCGCTGCCGACCTCGTAACCCGAATCGCGCTTCGTCTTGGCCGCAATCGCCTCCCGCAGGACCGGAAGCCCGGCAGTAGCGCTGTAGCGGTGGTTGGCCGGATCCCGGACCGCGTCGAGCGCGGCGTCGACGACGTGCGGCGGCGTCGGGAAGTCCGGCTCGCCGGCCCCGTACCCGATGACCCGTTCCCCGGCGGCCCGCAGCGCCTTCGCTTTCTCCGTGATGGCCACCGTCGCCGACGGTGTGACGCCCGCCGCCCGATCCGAGATATCCACCAATTCGCCTCCTTGCAGCTTGCGGTCCATAGTTATAGGCGACATGGACGCTCCCGCCATCGAGATCCCCGCCGACCTCTTGCCTGCCGACGGCCGCTTCGGCTCCGGTCCATCCAAGGTGAGACCCGAAGCCGTCACCCGGCTCGCCGAACGGGCGGAGCATTACCTCGGTACGAGCCACCGCCAGGACACGATCAAAGATCTCGTCGCCGGACTGCAGGCCGGCCTTGCCGATCTCTTCAGCCTGCCCCCGGAATACGAGGTGATTCTCGGAGTCGGCGGCGCCACCGCCTTCTGGGATGCGGCAGCCTTCTCGCTGATCGAGCAGCGCAGCCTCCATGCCGTATTCGGCGAGTTCTCCTCGAAGTTCGCCACCGTCGTCGCCGGCGCCGGCCACCTCGAACCTCCCGAGATCGTTGCCGCCGAGCCGGGCACCCGCCCCACCGTCCTCCCCACGCCGGCCGTAGACACCTATGCACTCACGCACAACGAGACCTCGACCGGCGTCGCCATGCCCGTAGAACGTCCCACCACCGATTCGCTCGTGCTCGTCGACGCCACGTCGGCGGCGGGGGCAATTCCCGTCGATCCCGCCGAGTTCGACGTGTACTACTTCTCCCCCCAGAAAGCATTCGCCGCCGACGGCGGCCTGTGGGCCGCGCTGTGCTCGCCGGCCGCCCTGGAACGCATCGATCGCATCGCAGCCTCGTCACGCCCGGTGCCCGCCTTCCTCGATCTGGCCGTTGCGATGGCCAACTCGCGCAAGCACCAGACGTACAACACGCCGGCATTGGGGACGTTGTTCCTGTTCAGGGACCAGGTCGACTGGATGAACGCCAACGGCGGACTCACCTGGGCCGCCGGCCGCAGCGCGCGCTCCTCACGTCACCTGTACGACTGGGCCGAACGCCGCCCCTTCACGACTCCGTTCGTGCGCAACCCGGACGACCGGTCGCCGACGGTGGTCACGATCGACTTCTCCGGCATCGACGCTGCAGCTGTGGCCTCGGTATTGCGGGAGAACGGCATCGTCGACACCGAGAGCTACCGGAAACTGGGACGCAATCAGCTGCGCATCGCCACCTTTCCGGCGATCGAACCCGACGACGTCGTCGCCCTGACCGGGTGCATCGACTACGTGGTCGAGCAGCTCGTCCCGCCCGGGTAGTCTCGGCTCTCATGGAGACGATCTTGTGGCGCCGCTGCAACGCGACCGGTACCGAGCGTGCCGTTCTCGTACCGGATTCGAGCGGATACCACCTCGGCGGCACCGCCGTCTTCGAACGTGACGGTGCAGGCTACGAGGCCCGCTACTCCATTCTCACCGATCCCGATTGGGCCCCCCGCGTGGTCGGTGTGCACGTCCAGGGTCCCGACGGCAACCGGAGGCTGGCACTTCGCAGCGACGGCGCCGGCAATTGGACGGCGGAGGGGGAACCGGTGCCGGCCCTCGACGGCGTCCTGGACGTCGATCTCGATTTCACGCCGGCAACGAACACACTGGCGATTCGCCGCCTCTCCCTCGACGTGGGCGAAGCGGCCAACGTGCGCGTGGCATACCTGTCGTTTCTGGGGAGCCCCGCCGAAGCCCGCGAACAGCGGTACGAGCGCATCGACACGGACCGGTACGAATACTCGTCGGGGTCCTTCCGCACCGAACTCGAAGTAGCTCCCAACGGGTTCGTTCTGGAGTACCCGGGGATTTGGGAGGCGGTCACTGCGCCGTGAAACGGCTCATGTTGCTGCGCCACGGCAAGTCCGACTGGGACGCCGCCTACGACCGCGATCATGAGCGACCCCTGAACCCGCGCGGGGTCCGCTCGGCCGAAGCAGTAGGTCGGTTCCTCGCCGGGGCGGGCGAGATTCCCGATCTGATCGTCTCCTCTACCGCAGTCCGGGCCCGCACGACGGCCGAACTGGCAACGGCGGCCGGGGAGTGGCCGGCTCCGATCCAGCTCTCCAGCGACCTCTACGGAGCCTCGGCCGGCGATGTACTCCGGGTCATACAAGACGTGGCGGGGAATGTGCAACGCCTGTGTCTCGTGGGCCACAATCCCACCTGGGAAATGCTGGCCGCGGCTCTCATCGGCGGGGGGTCGGTGCAGATGAAGACGGCGACCGTTGCGGCGATCGACTTCACGACACAGGACTGGCGGAACGTGTCGCCGGGACGGGGTTCGCTGGCATGGCTCCTCCAGCCCAAGCTCCTGGATGGTCCGTGAGGCCCTAACGGGCGCGATGCCGCTGCGATACCGTTGACGCGCACAGCGACGATCGCAAAGGGGGATCACATGGCCGAGTTCAGTTCATACCCGCATGGAAGCCCGAGCTGGATCGACCTCGGAACGTCTGACGTAGCGGCGGCCAAAGCGTTCTACTCCAGTGTGTTCGGGTGGAAGGCCGACGACCAGCCCTCGCCCCAGGGGCCGCCGTACACGATGTTCACCAAGAACGGGAAGAACGTCGCCGGTGCCATGGTGCTCACCCCCCAGGAGACCGGGATGGGAGTTCCGCCGCACTGGAACACCTACATCGCCGTCGACGACGTCGAGGACACCGTCGCCCGCGTGGCCGGGGCCGGCGGCACCGTCATCGTCGGGGCCACGGACATCCCGGACGCCGGGCGAATGGCGTGGATCGCCGACTCCACCGGCGCCATGCTCGGTCTGTGGCAAGCGAACCAGCACATCGGTGCCGAACTGGCGAATGAGGACGGCACGTTCGGATGGTCGGAACTCGTGACCGACGACCCGGCCGCAGCACAAAAGTTCTATGCCGACGTCCTGGGGTGGACCTTTCAGACCATGGCGACTCCGAACGGGGATTACCACGTGGCCCAGTCTGGCGACCGGGCGTTTGCGGGGATCATGGAGAAGCCGCCCACGATGGCCGGCATGCCCAACGTATGGGGGGTCTACATCTACGTCGATGACGCCGGCTCCACCATCGACGCCATCAAGGCCAACGGCGGCACCGTGATCATGGAACCCTGGTATGCCGAGGGTGTCGGCGACATTGCGGTCGTCGCCGATCCGCAGGGCGCGGTATTCACGATCATGCGGCCGGACGCCGTCCCCGACTGATCGACCCGGGGCCCGATGCGGCCCGATGGCAAAGGCGCGGTGCTCCCGGCGCTACGGACAGACCGCGGTCAACATGCCCGGGGTTCCTTCGAAGTCGTCCTCTTCGGCCGCCGTGTTGCGGAAGAGAGTCACAGCGCTGACCTCGCTGCCGGAGACCTCGACGAACTCGGTCGGCCGACCGATGAGCGAGAGGAAGGAGCGAGAAGCGTCCCAACCCACCGACGGGTTCTGGAAGTTGGCGA
>JBFIQU010000149.1:0-5591 GCA_041609395.1 Acidimicrobiia bacterium
AGGGTGGTCTTGCCGGCTCCGTTGGGTCCGAGCAGCGCGACTCGCTCGCCGGTGCCGATGCGGAGGTCCACGCCGTCGAGGGCGCGGTGTCCGTCGGGGTACGCGAACGTCACACCGCTGACGTCCAGGGCCGGCGTCACGTCGTCACCAGTGCTACCAGCGCAACGGCTACGGCGACGGCGCTCACAAGGGCGGCCGCCGTCCAATCCCGGCTCGTGGCGCGCCGGGTGCGCAGGTCGGGTATCGAACCTGTGAAACCGCGCGACACCATGGCGGCGTGGACGCGCTCGCCGCGCTCATAGCTGCGCACGAACATCGATCCCAGCGAAGCGGCCACCGGTTTGGCCTGCCACAGCCACCGCGGGTCGTAGCCCCGGGCTTTCATCGCCGTGCGCATGCGGCCGAGTTCGGCGGCCACGATTTCGAGGTAGCGCACCATGAACCCGGCGATCGCGGTCATCGCACGCGGGGCGCGGAGGCGTTCCAGCCCGCGGAGGATGTCCGGGATCTCGGTCGTGGCGGCGAGGAGAATGCTCACCGTGACGCCCAGCGTTGCCTTCGCAATGACGTTCCACATGCCCCACAGGCCCTCCCGCGACACGGCGATCCCGACGACATCCACACGCTCTCCTCCCGCGACGAATGGGATGAGGAACGCAAAGAGGATGAAGGGGAGAACTGCAGCCATCCGGGCGAGGACAAACCGTGCCGGGAGTCGCGCCGTGGCGGCGATGACGCCGAGCATCACAGCGAAGCACGCAAACGCCCAGACGGCGTGCCGCGGCGAGACGGCTACCGCAACGACGATTCCGAAGGCAGCTGCGAGTTTTGCCTCCGGCGCCATGCGATGGAGCGGACTGTGTTCGTGGACGTAGAGCGCGTGACCGTGACCGGCGCCCACTTCAGCGCTCCGATCGCAGTGGCGAGTGAGAGCTGGGTCGGTCGCGCAGGGCCACCACGAGGCCCCAACCGACGGCGAGTGTGATCGCCGTGCCCGCGGCGCCGGCGACGGCGAGACTGACGGTTTCGTTGTCGATTCCGTCGGTTGCGTAGTCGGCGAAGAGGAAGCCGTCCAGGAGATGGTCCTCGGCGCTGGACGCGAACCCCTGGTCGATTGCCACCCTCTCCAGGCCGTCGGGATCCCCGGCGGCGAACTGGCTCACGACCATCGCGGTGACGAAGGTCACCAGCACGGCGGCGAGGGCGAATGTCCTGAATCTCACCGGACGGGCGTCGCCGGCCCGGGTGGGCGTGAGGTCCTGCGCTCCGTACACGATGTCGGGGCGGGCGGCGAGCACCGATGCGACGGCGAGAGCCGTGATCACACCCTCACCGATCCCGATGATGGCGTGGACCCCCACCATGGCACCGAAGACGGTGTCGAACGCCACCGGGGTCGTAGCGCCGAACAGCCACTCCAACGAGAAGGCCATCGACGACAGGACCACCGAGGTGCCGCCGGCGAGCCCGGCCGCGGCCGCGACCCCCGGTACCGACCTGGGAACGAGTCGCCGGAACAATCGGTAGACGGCGAACCCGCCAAAGGCGGGCACGATCGCCATGTTGAGGATGTTGTAGCCGAGGGCGGTCAGTCCGCCGTCGGCGAAGGCGAGCGCCTGAACCACCACGACCACCGTTACCACCAGCGCTCCCACGGATGGTCCGAGGAGGACCGCCGCGAGCGCTCCGCCGAGCAGGTGGCCGGTGGTGCCCGCCGCTACGGGGAAATTGAACATCTGGGCGGCGAACACGAAGGCAGCAGTGAGGCCGGCAAGGGGGATGTACCGATCCTCGAGGGTGGAACGGGTGCGGCGCATGGTGGCGCCGAGAGTGCCGGCGCTGATGGCTCCGGTGGCGACTGCCGTGCTGATGGTGAGGAAGCCGTCGGGTGCGTGCACGAGGAAATCCTCCGGGATCTCGCGCCGTGAGGATATCACTCTTGCAAGTCACTTGCAATTACTTCGGACGCGCTCCTACATCGGGGTCAGGACGGTCGAGCGCCGTGGGCTCACGAGCCCTTGGCCGGCACGATGGTCACCGGTACCGGGCTCGAGTGGGCGAGCTTCGACGACGTGCTCCCGAGCACCAGCTCCCGGACTTTGCCCAGACCGCGGGCTCCGACGACGATGAGGTCGGCGTTCTCCCTGCGTGCCGTATCCAGCAACACGTCGGCCGGAGTGCCGTCGGCGACGACCGGGAGACAGGTAGCGCCCAGGGCCGCGGCCTCGGCACACCATTCGTCCCGCATGCGCCCTTCCGTCTGCCGGAGCAACTCGGCGAAGTCGGTGCCGGGTTTGACCTCGCCGAGATGATCGAGCGGCTGGAAGGCATGGACGACCACGAGTACGGCGTCGAGCCCGGCCGCCAGGGCGGCCGCCCAGCGCAGCGCCCGCAGGGAGCTCTCGGATCCGTCGACGCCGACGGTGATACGGCTGGGTGCCTCAGTGGTCATCGGCGCCTCCTCCGGTCGGGGAACTGGTCGCATCCACCCGGCTCGTAGCCCGCAGCGAGGCCCAGACCGTGATGGTGAGGATGACGCTGATGATGCCGAGCGACACGAACGCATCGATGTGGAACCACTCGGCGATGATCATCTTCACTCCGACGTAGAACAGAATCGCACCGAGTCCCCGGTTCAGGTAGACCAGGCGGTTCTGAGCGCCGGCCAGCAGGAAGTAGAGAGCCCGCAGGCCCAGGATTGCCAGCGCATTCGAGCTCCACACCACGAACGGGTCCCGGCTGATGGCGAGGATCGCCGGGACCGAATCGACCGCGAACACGACGTCGGTTGCCTCGACGAGCACCAGCACGACGAACAGGGGGGTGGCCAGGCGGCGTCCGTTCTCGCGGGTGAACAGCTTCTGGCCGTCGTAGTTGGCGGAAACCGGAACCACACGCCGCACGAGGCGCAGAACCGGGTTGCGTTCCGGATGGATATCTCCCGGTTTGTGTCGTGCGACCCGGAAGGCGGTGAAGATGAGCAGCCCGCCGAAGACGAACAACAGCCAGTCGAGGCGTTCGAGCAGCGCCACGCCGGCGAAGATGAAGATGGCGCGGAGCGCCAGGGCCCCGAAGATGCCCCAGAACAGCACGCGGTGTTGATACGCGTTCGGAACCGAGAAGTACGAGAAGATCACCGCCCAGACGAACACGTTGTCGACCGACAGCGACTTCTCGATCACGTACCCGGTTATGTACTGACTGCCGGCGGTTCCACCCAGGACCGCCCACACCACGGCCACGAAGGACACGCCGAGCGCGATCCACGCCGCCGACGAGATCGTGGCCTCTCGCAACGAGATCTCATGGGCGTCGCGATGCAGCACCAGCAGGTCGATGAGCAGCAGCACGATCACGCCGACGATGAAGCCGATCCACAGCCACGCCGGGACGTCGAACCTGCGAAGTTCGCGTTCTGCGGCGGAGGTGGCGTAGGCGAGCGTTGTGATCACGGTGGATGGTCCGGTCCGGTGGAGTACGGCGCAACGCTACCGGACATCGGGGCCATCTCCCATCGCAGTCGTGCCTTTCGACCGGAGTGTCGCCTTCCGCGAGCATGTAGTCTCGCGACCAAGCTGCGTGGGAGTCGTATCGTGTCGTGGGAGCTGCCGGCTGCGAAATCGGTTGCCGTGAATCCGTCGCAGGAGGAGCTGAGGGCCTGGACGGTAGAGCGCATGCCCCGGGTGGACGTCACCGAGTTCGGAAACCTGAACTACACGGCCGAAGTGACTGCGCGATTGGCTCGCTCGACGTTCTTCGTTTCCGACGAGCCGATCGCCAAACCCCACGTCGGGCGGAGTGAATTCTCCGAGTGGGCTGCGAAGCAGGACTCGTACATCGCCGACCGCGAGATGATCCTCGTCGAGGGATACATCGGGCCCGATCCGGAGTTCCGCACCGGCTGCCGGGTATTCATCGAGCAGGATCAGGCGAACATCCCCGCAATGCAGGCCCAGCTCTACTTTCCGCGTGACGAGGAGTGGCGCGCCGAATTCACGGTGATCTACACCCCGGGCCTGGCCGCTCCCGGAAAACCCGACGACCGCCTGATCCTGGTCGATCTCGACTCGTACGTGACTCGTGTGTTCGGGTCGGATTATTTCGGTGAGTCGAAGATGGGCGGGCTTCGCATGTGGAACAAGCTCGTCTACGACCGGGGCGGGCTGGCGCTGCACTCCGGATTGAAGACGTTCCCTGCCGACCGGACGCCCGACGGCACCGAGAAGGTGGCCCTCATCATCGGCCTGTCGGGCACCGGCAAGACGACCACGACGTTCCGTCGCCAGCTCGCGTCGCTGCCGGTGCAAGACGACTTCGTGGCGCTGATGCCGGGGGGTCTCGTCTACACGACCGAAAACGGGTGCTTCGCCAAGACATTCGGGCTGGACCCGGAGGACGAACCAACGATCTACGGTGGGGTCTCCCGGCCCGACGCCTGGCTCGAGAACGTGTCCGTGGCCGACGGCGGGAGAGTCGACTTCTTCGATACGACCCATACCGCCAATGGGAGAGCGACCTTCCCCCTCGCCAACATCGAGCATCGCGACCCACGCGGAGTTCCTCGCGCCGATTACCTCCTGATCCTCAACCGCAACGAGAACGTGATCCCGGCCGTCGCCAGGCTGCGCCGAGACCAGATCGCCGCGTACTTCATGCTCGGAGAGACCAAGGGCACGTCGGCGGGTGGCGCCGCCGAAGCAGGAAAGAACCTTCGGGTCCCGGGCACCAACCCGTTCTTCTTCGACACCGACGCGCTGCAGGGGAATCGGGTTCTCGAACTACTCGACACGATGCCCGACCTCGACGTGTATCTCATGAATACGGGGCGGGTCGGTGGTCCGGGTGACGACGACCGATCCAAGAAGGTACGGATCAGCGACAGCTCCGCCGTGGTGCAAGGAATCGTCGAGGGCTCGATCAGCTGGGAGGCCGATCCGGACTTCGGGTATTTGGTGGCCACCGACGTGCCGGGCGTCGACGATCCCGAGCTGTTGCAGCCGCGGCGGTTGTACGACCGTCAGGGCCGGCACGAGGAGTACCGCAGCTGGGTGGAGCGCCTGCATGCGGAGCGGGCTGAGTACCTGGCCCGGTTCGAAGGCCTCGACGAGTCGGTGGCCGCCGGCCTGAGGTAGTCGCCCTCGGCGGCGACCTAGTAGCTTTCGACCCATGCAGCTCGCCGACCAGGGGGTTCTCATAACCGGTGCCGCCTCGGGGATCGGAGCTGCCATGGCTCACCGCTTCTCCGACGAAGGTGCTCGTCTCGTCCTGGCCGACATCGACGGAGACGCAGTCGGGTCGATTGCCGGCGATCTCGGGGCGCGGGCACTGACCGTCGACGTGGCTCGCCCCGACGCCAACGCCCGGATGATCGACGACGCCGAGGCCGCGCTGGGTGCCGTCGACCTCGTATGCCTCAACGCCGGCATCGTCATCGAGGGCGGCGTCGAGGCCGGCGACGGCGAGTGGCAGACAATGTGGGACGTCAACGTCATGGCTCACGTATGGGCGCTGCGGGCGTTGCTGCCACGGATGCTGGAGCGCGGCGAGGGGTACATCCTGCACACGGCGTCGGCTGCCGGACTGCTCACTCA
>JBFIQU010000150.1:0-5512 GCA_041609395.1 Acidimicrobiia bacterium
CCAGGCGAATCCGACCGACCCACCATCGACGCCGCCGTGGCGGTGTGCCGGAGCTGTCCGGTGAGCGATGCGTGCCTCGACTACAGCCTGCGGACCAACCAGCAGATGGGCATCTGGGGTGGCCTCACGGCACGCCAGCGCCGGAGCCTGCGCCGCAAGATGAGACGCCGGGACGCAAGCTGAGCCCGGCGAAGCCGGTTGCCCCGACCCGGGCCCGACGGTGCCGTCAGAGTCCCGGTTTGACGACCATTGCCCAGATCACGGTGGCCAGGATCGCCAGCTCCACGGCAGCGACGGTTCGCAACGTACGAAGCGCCGACGCCGCGGACGCGGAGCCAACCGACTCCGATTCGACGGCCTGACCCAGCTTGGCCCACTGCTTGGGGTAGAAGCCCATCCCGAGCGCAACACCGATGGCGACCCCCACGAAGCCGATGCTCACGAACGCCTGGTCGAAGTCCCACACCGGCGACTCGATCACCAGCCACACGCCGGCCGCGAGAACGAGGATGCCGGCGATGTTGAATACGAACCTGCCGAAGAAGTCGCTCTGCTTGACCAGCCCGCGCACCAGCCCCTCATCCTGCGTCGACCCGGCCCGCGCGACGAGGATCAGGAGCGCCAGCGAGCCACCGACCCAGGCGACGGCCGCCAGCACGTGTATCCACTTCAGGAACTCTTCGAATGACATGGACCCCCTCTCGAGTTCATGCCAGTTCTAGCGCATCCACGTCGTGGCGGCCCGACATCATGAAGAGGATTCCCGCCGTCGGATCGAACGGTGGTAGCCGGCGAGCGTGGCGGCCACGGCGCCGCCTTTGAACGCGACGTTGACGAACGTCTTCGCCGCCACATATACCTCGACGGGAAGATTCCACAGCATCCACCCGGCAACGGCCGAATGAAGCACGAGAACCGCCGCCCATCCGGCGCTGGCTCGATCGACGAACCGGCGTAGCTCCGGATCGTCGTGCGGCAGTTCGATGAAGTCCTCCGCCAGCCGCCGCAACAGGGGTGTGTGCGTGCGCCGCGAACCCACCAGAGCACCTGCCACGACCAGCTTGGCGATGATCGGCTGCAGGAAATACATGGCCGGGTTCCGGGCTGCGATCGCGGTGACGAGGCGCAAGCTCGAAGTCGTCGCGGTGAGCATGAGCAAGCCGCCAATGCGACGGGCCCGCAGCATTCGCCAGACCACCGTGGTGGATGAAGCCAGGGTTGTCGCGACCAGCGCCGCCCACACACCGAAATGTGGAAGGGTTGCGTAGAACATCGCCGTCGGAAGAACGACGCCGCGCAGGACGTTGGGCAGGGCTCGCGCCACGAGAGGTCGAAATGCGACGGATCGCAGAGTGCGGGGTTCGTCGCGGACGGCCGGCATGCTGGCTTCTTTCCAATCGGCATCACCACGTCTACCGACTGCGGGCTGTACGGAACCTGAACCCGGGGATCCGGCAGCTGACGGCTGCTTTCAGCGATCCCGGTTCAGGCCAGATCGTGGAGATACAGGGGCAGCATCTCGCGCCACGTAGGCCAGTCGTGATCGTGAGTCCCGGACCAGACGTCGACGCGGTTGGGAATCTCCTTCACACCCAGCGCGTGCGCCATTCGCCACGACTCACCCGGATCTTCCCACCGGCCGCTCCCGGTGGCGAGAACGACGAAACGGGCACGCAGCGCCGCGATCACCGTCGGGTCGTCGAGACCGGGCAGATAGTGGATGGGCGACGAGAAGTAGAAGTCGTCCGACCAGAAGCCGCCCAGCCGGCTGGACAGGTCGTACGTGCCGCTCATCCCGATGGCCAGGCGGAACGCGTCCGGGTGCCGGCACAGCGACGCGACGGCATTGAACGCTCCGATCGACGCGCCGGCCGTGATGATTTCGATGTCCCCGGCACGGCAATCTTCCCGGATCGCCGGGACGACCTCGTGGTAGATCGCCGCATCGAACTGGTTCTGCAGCCACATGCAATGACGAGGATCGTCGTGGCGCAGCCAGGCCCGGCCGGCAATCGAGTCGACCGAGTAGACCTTGATGCGCCCTGCGTCCAGCAGCCCGTCGAGAGCGCCGATGAGACCCATCCGTTCGGATTCCTCGGCATCTCCACCCGCAGTCGGAAACAGCAGCACCGGGGTCCCGACTTCGCCCCAGCGAACCAGACGGACTTCCTGATCGACCCGGTCCGAGTACCAGGTCTCGAACCGCTTCACCCGCCACCGGCCGCAGCGAGGCGGTCCTGCTCGGTCGTCCTCCAGAACTGGATCAGGCCGTAGAAGTGGTCGGTGAACCGGCCGACCTCGTGTTCGGGAAACAGGGCCCGCACCTTGCGTTCCACGATGGACCGCGCACGGTCTGATCCGAAATACTCCAGAGCCACCTCGTCGAGGCCGCTCAGGTGCTCGGCACAGAATGCCTCGAACTCGTCGACCTGGAATCGCCGGCGGGCCAATGCGGCGTACTCGGCCAGCCGCTCGCGGTACGGCAGATCCGATGCAGCGATCTCGAAGTAGGGCTCCCAATCGAGGTTGACCCGCATCCGCCGTCTCGTGGCCGCGCAGAACAAGGACCACCGGATCTTGGATTTCACGAGCCACGGGATGTGAAAGTGCAGCGACGTGACCTGGGAGTCCGGGCAGGCATTGGCGAAATCGATGGGCCGGAAGACCCCGTCGGACCGCAGCGCCTCGCACGAGTTGAAGTCCCACCCGAAGAAGCTGTTGATGGTGAGGACCATGTCCGAGAGCAGCTCCCAGTCGTCGGCGTCGATGAACTCGAACTCGATCTTGTAGCGGTCGTGCAGCGGAGCGGACGGGTCGTACTTGATGATGTTGACTTGAGGGCCGACGGCAAGCGCCCGCACGAACAGGTCGAAGGGCTCGGCGGATCGCTGGAGGTGCATGAGCCGTGTGCCCGATTCGTCATAGGCGCGCTGCAAAGTCTCGGCTGAGTCGACGCGGGATACACCGACCCAGGCGCCGCCGTCGTATGGCTTCAGGAATGCCGGGTATCCGACCCTGGAACCGATCTCGTCGAGGTCGAACATCCTCGCGTAGCTCTCGAGCGTTATCTGGAGGTCGGTTGTCGGCTGATAGTGCTTCGGCGGCAGCATCCACGTGTCCGGCACCGGCAGGCCGAGCCGCATCATGGCGGCGTACGACGTGTGCTTCTCCATTGCCTGCAATGAGAACGGGTTGTTGAGGACGTACAGGCCGTCCATCACGACGGCCTTCTTGATCCACTCGCGGCTCGTGTGATACCAATGCGTGAGCCGATCGAGCACGACGTCGAACCGGACCGGTTGTCGGAGGTCGAACGGCTCGATCGTCAGACGTTCGATTTCGAAACGGACCTGTTCGTCCCCGATCGCCATTTCCGGCTGCATCTCCGCGATGATGTCCTCGTAGAACGAGGGCCAGCACAGATCGGCGCCGAGCGACAAACCGATGCGACGGACCGTGTCCACCATGATGGGCTCCCAACGGATGCGACGTGGTGAGGGGCGTGGAGCTTAGTGGCCGGGTGCCGCCAGGACGTGGGCCAGGCCGGCCTGGAGCCGGTCCCTCCAGTTCTCCCAGTTGTGGCCATCGAGCGCTTCTTCGTAGTCGACGTCGACCCCGAGGCTGCGCAGGTAGGCGGCCATGGTCCGGTTTTCGCCGACCAGTCCGTCGTAGCGACCACACGACATCGCGATCCGGTCGGGCAAGCGGCCGGGGCGAAGCATGAACTCCTGCATGAACTCGACAACAGGACGGAACGTGTCCCCGCGCCGGAACCTTCCTCCCAAGCGCGACACGAACGACCCCGACTGGAGCACGAGGCCGCGGCATGACGACGGATACCGCCATGCCACGTGGAGGGCGGCCACAGCGCCGAGGCTGGCGCCCATCAGCGTCACGCGGTTTCGATCTATTCCAACTCCGCCGGCGGCGGCCGGAACGATCTCGTCGACGATATGGGTGCTGTGCGTGTCCGATCCCGTGTATTCGTCGAAACGGTCGACCGGATCACACAAGGCGACGGCCACCGGCGGTATCACGTTCGCGGCAATGAGGTTGTCGAGGGTCACCGTGAGGGCTGCGTATTCGGCGTACTCGCTGCCGTCGAGCGCTACGAGCAGCGGCAGGCGCCGGTGCGAGCCGGGAGGCACGTAGAACGAGCCCGATCGCGGGGCGTCGTAGATCGTCGACGCAAGCTCGAACGGCTCGACCGTCCCTCGGGGAACGCCAGGCGAACGAAGGCTCCACTCCGGCCGCCGATAGCCGGGACCGGTGACGACACTGTTCGACCCGAACGGATCGCGGGCGCGCTTCGGGTTGAGGTGGTCGAGAAGAAGGTGACGGCGCCCACTGCGGCGGACCGCAATCTTGTATTCGATTCGGGACCCGACGGGGAGCTCGATCGTGAGGTACCAGATCGGCGTGTGGTCGATCCGGTGAAACCCGGGGAGGGGCGGAAAAACATCCATCCAATGCTGGAGTGCGACCGCCTCGGCGTCACCGATCCACACGAACGTCGCGCCCGCACCGTCCTGGAGGGGACCCCCACCGGCAGCGCGCACGTAGGCCTTGACCGAGTCCGGTCCTTTGGCCGCCGCGGCGAGAAGGCCTGCGGGTGGAGTTGTCACGGTGAACTCGTTCCCTGCCGGTCGGGACCCGGGGACACCGTCTGGTGGGTTGGGGGCGATCACGACGGGAGTCCCTTTGCGTCCAGGAGTGCCCGGACTCTACCGATCGCCGGCGGCGAGCCTGCGTTCTTGCGGTGCCCGTGGCGTCACCCCGGCTACCCGGGCCCACAACGCCGGATACGGCGTGGCCGGATCGCCGGAGGGGAGAGCACCGATCAGGCGCAACCGTCACCCGGTTCGTAGCCGACGACGCCACATGGTGGAGGCCGCCGGGTGGGATCGCCCTTCGTCCGCTTCGATCCGAGGGACCGGGGATCGATCAGTCGCCGAGGCTGATACCCAGCCGGCGGGCCGTGTCGATCCACGGGTGATCGAGTGGAACGGCCTTCCTGCGTCCGGCGACCTCGCGCAGCGGGACCGGAACCGCCTCGTCCCCTCTGGCGGCGATCATCACTCCAAAAGTTCCCGCATCGATGGCTTCCGCCGCAGCCGACCCGAGCCTGGTGGCGAGCAAACGATCGACCGGCGACGGAGTACCACCCCGCTGTACGTGACCGAGGATCGTCACCCTCGACTCGAGGCCGGTTGCCTTCTCCAGCTCTTCTGCGAGGTGGATCGTGCTGTCCTTCTGATTCTTCCGAAAGACGGCGAGCTCCTCGGCGAGATGCTCCTTCTCTTCGACGTCGGCCGCAGCCTTCCTCGCCTTCAGCTCATCGTGGCGGGCGAAATCCTCGGCGGACATCGCCCCTTCCGATACCGCAACGATGCTGAACCTGCTGCCCGCAATGCGCCGTGCCTTGATCGACTCGGCCACCGCTGCGGTGTTGTACGGGATCTCCGGAATGAGGACAACGTCGGCCCCTCCGGCGAGCCCGGCGCCCAGCGCC
>JBFIQU010000151.1:0-5371 GCA_041609395.1 Acidimicrobiia bacterium
CCGATCCACTGCGATCTCGATGACGACGCGATCGGGGTCGGGAGCCGCCGGACGGTATCTCGTCTCGAACGCAGCGACGGCATCGTCGATCACCTCCCGGTCGCGGCGTACCCGGGCAATGCCCTGCAAGGTGATCCAGCGATGCCCGTCGACCTGGCAGATGGCTGCGGCCAGACTGCCGCCCGATTCGATCAGGCGAACCTTGACGGTGCTGCCCGGTCCGATCACCCGGGCCCGGCGCAAGGCGGCATCGTATGTGAAAGCCACAGGCACCACATGCGGCGGCGCACCCGGCCGCGGCAGGCTGAGCGTGGCCACCCGCCGCTCCGCCAAGAAGTCGATCGCGGCCTCCGGCAGAGCCTCGAGCGAGAGTGCCATGAATCCTCCTCCGGCTGAACGCTGCGGCACCCTACCCCGGGACCGGGATCGCCGACGGAGTAAGGTCGCACCGCAGCAGGGAGGGCATGACCACCACGTTCGGCCGGAGTGTACGGCGCCTCGAAGACGAGGCAATCCTGGCGCGCGGTGCCGTGTTCGTCGACGACATCGACATCCCCGGATGCCTGCACCTCATCGTGATCCGGTCACCGTTCGCCAACACCACGGTCTCGATCGATACGTCCGCAGCAGGGCAGGCCGCGGGCGTCGTCGGAGTGTGGGCCGGTGACGACCTGGCCCACCTCAGCCTCCCCCAGGTGGGTGTCGAGCTGGAGCCGCGACCCGTCGTGGCACGCCGGCGGGCCCGCCACGCCGGCGAGCCGGTGGCCGTCATCGTCGCCGAGTCGCGACGCGACGGGTTGCGGGCGGCCGATCTCGTCGACGCCGACTTCGACCCGGACCCGGCGGCGGTGACCCTCGAGGCGGCGCGCGCGCCGGGGGCACCGCGAGTCGACCCCGCCCTCCCGGACAACGTGGCATACACGGTCGACGTCTCCGACCCGGATCCGGATCTGCTCTCCGCAGCCGACGTGGTGGTCTCCCTGGATCTCGTCAATCAGCGCGTGGCACCCGGAATGCTGGAAGGCAGGGCCGTGGCCGCGATCCCGGAAGGAAACGGGCTCGTGGTGCACGCCAGCCATCAGATGCCGCACAAGCTGAGCCAGTGGCTGGCCCGTGCACTGGGCATCCCCGCCGCTGCGGTCCGGGTCATCGTCCCCGACGTCGGGGGTGGCTTTGGCGCCAAGGCATCGGTCTATCCGGAGGACGTCCTGGTCGCCCACCTGGCCCGGGAGTTGCAGCGTCCGGTGAAGTTCGTCGAGGACCGCACCGAGAACCTCACGACCACCGCCCACGGCCGCGGGCAGCGAGCGCATGTCGAGATCGGAGCGACGGCGGAGGGCCGTCTCGTCGGGCTGCGCGCCGAGATCGACGTCGACTTCGGCGCGTACGTCGACAACCAGCGCTACTCAGCAGCGCTGACTGCGATGATGGCATGCGGCGCATATCGCATGGCGACCGAAGTCGAGGTGCGCGGCATCCTCACCCATACGCCCCCGATGGGCGCATTCCGCGGCGCCGGTCGCCCCGAAGCCGCCTACATGGTGGAGCGGGCGGTCGACACCTTGGCCCGGTCGCTGCGCATCGATCCCGTCGAGTTCCGGCTGGCGAACTTCATTCCGCCCGAGGCCTTTCCGTACGACACCGGGACCGGAGCCGTCTACGACTCGGGGAACTACGCCGCAGCGCTCACCGCGGCAGCCGAACGCATCGATTATGCAGGGTGGCGTCGCACCCAGGCCGAGCGCCGGGCGGCGGGGTCGACCCGCCTCCTCGGAATCGGCGTCGCCTCGTACGTCGAGCTCTCGTCGAGCGGGAAGGAACGAGCAACGGTCACCATCGGCCGCGACGGCTCGGTGGTCGTTGCAACCGGCACGTCGCCGTCCGGACAAGGACATCGCACCACCTGGGCCCAGCTCGTCGCAGACCAATTGGGGCTCGAGCCGGAGGACATCGAGGTCGTTCTCGCCGATACGGGACGGGTCGGTTCCGGGGGTGGCACCGCAGGAAGCCGCTCTGCACCCCTGGGAGGCAGTGCGGTCGCCCTCGCCGCCGCAACGGTGGCGAACGACGTCCGGCGTTTGGCCGCAACGCGCCTCGAGGCCGCAGCCGACGACATCGTGCTGGCCGGCGGCCGCGCCACCGTCGCCGGAACGAACGTCGGATTGTCACTCGGCGACGTCGCCGCCGGGGCAGGCGGCACCATCGCGATCGACGAGGAGTTCGATGCGCCGAACCTGAACTACCCGTTCGGCACCCACATCTGCGTCGTCGAAGTCGACATCGAGACCGGAGAGATCGAGATCGTCCGCTACGTCTCGGTGGACGACTGTGGTGCGGTGATCAACCCCATGATCGTCGAGGGTCAGTTCCACGGTGGCACGATGCAAGGTGTTGCCCAGGCGTTGTATGAGCGCATCGAGTTCGACGCCAGCGGCGGCCTCGTCACCGCAAACTTCATGTCGTATGCGTTGCCCGACATCCTTCAGGCCCCCGACCAGGAGGCGTATAGGACGGAGACCCCGTCGCCCAACAACCATCTCGGGTTGAAAGGGGCCGGAGAGGCGGGCGCCACCGGCTCGACACCGGCGGTTGCCAACGCCGTCATGGACGCGCTCGCTCCATTTGGGGTCACCGACACCGACCTTCCCATGCCGTACACGCCCGAGCGGGTATGGCAGGCCATTGCAGCGGCGCGAGCCCGATGAAGATCCGGATCACGATCAACGGAGCTGCGAGATCGGTCGACGTCGACCCGCCCGCCCTGTTGAGCGACGTGCTGCGAACCGAATACGCGCTCACGTCGGTGCACGTCGGCTGCGACACGTCGAGCTGCGGGGCATGCACCGTGCTCGTAGACGGGGCGGCGGTCAAGGCGTGCACCATCCTTGCGGTGCAGGCCGACGGCAGCTCCATCACCACGATCGAAGGGCTGAGCGGGAACGGCTCGCCGACGGCAGTGCAGGAAGCGTTCGGCGCCGAGCATGCCCTGCAGTGCGGGTTCTGCACGGCGGGCATGGTCATGGCCGTGACGGCGTTGCTCGATGCGATCCCTGCCCCGTCCGACGACGAGATACGCCACGGCCTCGAAGGCAATCTCTGCCGGTGTACGGGATACGTGAACATCCTGCGCGCCGTCCGTCGGGCCGCCGCGGCTCGCACCGGCACCGTGCCCGCGCCCGTCGCCGGGGAGTCGTTGCGGATACCCCTGGCACGATCCGGGGAGACGACCATCGCCGCTCACGGCGACGACGTGGAAGTCGTCTAGAGATCCTTTTCGGCCCGCTCCACCAGAGCCCGGGCGGACCGCAATACGGCTTCGTCGATCATGCGTCCGTCCTCATCGACGAACACTGCGCCGCCGTGCTGCACCGAGGCGAGCTCGAGGAGACGCCGGGCCCGCTCGACGGCCTCCGGATCTGGTGTGAACACGTCGTTGATCACACCGACCTGCCGCGGGTGAATGGCCGCTCGTCCTCCGAAGCCCATGCGCATGAGGCGTGCCGTCGATTCCCTCAACGCGCCGGTGTCATCGACGGCGACGGCAACGGGGCCGGTCGGCGGTGCCAGCTGCGCGGCCGCCGAGTGGACGACCACCGTCATCCTGATGGCGTCCCACTCGCGCTCATCGGGACCGGGCCGGACACCGAGCTCGGCGCCGAGGTCCGCTTCGCCCAACCCGAGACGGGCCACGACCGGGTGGGCTGCAATCCCGGCCAGGCGTACGAGGGTCGCCGCGGTCTCGATCAACGCCACGACCTCGCATGCCTCGCTGCCCTCGAGCGTTGCCGCTACGACATCGAGGGAGGTCATGTCGGCTTTGGGTACGACGAGCCCGGCGGGGCGGCCCGCTTCGAGTACGGCGGCGAGATCACGGACGAGCCCGGCTCCCCCATTCACCCGGATCCACGGAACCATCGTGGACTCGGAGGCGAGCCAACTCGTCACCGCAGTGCGGGCATCGGCCTTGGCGAGCGGGGCGACCGAATCCTCCAGATCGAAGATCACCGCATCGGCGCCCGAGGCAAACGCCTTGGGGAACCGGTCCGGTCGGTCGCCGGGCACATAGAGGAAACTCCGCGGATTCCGCACCGGGGCATCATACGAGCGCTCCCGACCGGATGGCCGTAGCCGGCGACTGGTATTGTTCTGGAACGTGATTCCGCCAAGTGGAACGGACAAACCTGGAGCGCAGACGACGGCGCTCGACGGTGTGCGCGTCCTCGACGTGGCAACCCTCTTCGCGGGTCCCCTCGCCGCCACCATCCTCGGTGACTTCGGGGCGGAGGTCATCAAGATCGAGCACCCCCGGGGCGACCCGGTGCGCGATCACGGCCATGCCAAGAACGGCGTGGGGCTGTGGTGGAAGATGCTGGCGAGAAACAAACGGTGTGTCACGCTGTACCTCGGATCCCCGGAGGGACAGGAGCTCTTTCGCCGACTCGCTGCTACCGCAGACGTAGTGATCGAGAACTTCCGCCCGGGCACGATGGAGCGATGGGGGCTCGGTCCGGACCGGCTGCAGCAGACCAACCCGGGGCTGGTCATGGCCCGGGTTACGGGATTCGGTCAGTTCGGACCGTATTCGACCCGCCCCGGCTTCGGAACGCTTGCCGAGGCCATGAGCGGCTTCGCTGCGATCACCGGCGAACCCGACGGGCCACCGACGCTGCCCCCATTCGGGCTGGCAGACGGCATCGCGGCGCTCGCCACTGCCACCGCCGTGATGACCGCGCTCCACCACCGCGATCGCACAGGCGGCACCGGCCAGGTGGTGGACATGGCGATCATCGAACCGATCCTCACCGTGCTGGGCCCGCAGCCGATCGTGTACGACCAACTCGGCATCATCCAGGAGCGCACCGGAAACCGCTCGCAGAACAACGCTCCGCGCAACACCTATCGAACCAGTGATGGTCGCTGGGTCGCCATATCCACGAGCGCACAGCCGATCGCCGAACGCGTAATGCGGCTCGTCGGGCGTCCCGACGTCATCGACGAACCCTGGTTCTCGTCGGGACGTACCCGCGCCGAGCACGCCGGCGAACTCGACGAGTACGTCGGCGGTTGGATCGCGGCACACGACTTCGAAGAGGTCGTCGCAGCCTTCGAGGAGGCCGAAGCGGCCGTGGCCCCGATCTACGATGTCGCGCAGGTGATGGAAGACCCGCAATACCGCGCCCTCCAGTCGATCGTCACCGTCGACGATCCCGAGCTCGGTCAAGTCAAGATGCAGAACGTGCTGTGGAGGATGTCGCTCACCCCGGGCCGGATACGGTGGGCGGGCCGGCCTCTCGGCCGCGACAACGAAGACCTGTTCTGCGGCGAACTCGGGCTCAGCACCGACGAGCTCGACGCGTTGCGGACTCGAGGC
>JBFIQU010000152.1:0-5353 GCA_041609395.1 Acidimicrobiia bacterium
CTCCGGGCCCACCGCGATTGGGACAACGTAGGTCGCTACGAATACCCCGGGGCATGGGTGCGGCGGGTGGCGAGCAATCTCGCCATGTCCCGATTCCGTCGCCTGAAGTCGGAGGCGAAAGCCGTGACCCGGCTCGCCGGGTTCGGCACACCGCCCCCGCCGCCGACGATCGCACCGGAATACGAGCACTTCTGGCGCGAGGTCCGTTCCCTTCCCCGCCGCCAGGCCCAGGTCGTTGCCCTCTTCTATCTCGAGGACCTTTCGATCGCACAGATCGCCGCCACCCTCGATGTCGCCGAGGGCACGGTCAAGGCCCAGCTTCACAAGGCCCGTACCACCCTCGCCCGCCGACTCGGCGCCGACGTTGGAGAGCACACATGAACATCGACGACCTCGGCCGCGCCGCGGCCACCGCACTCAGAGAGCACACTGCTACCGCGGTCGCTCCTGAATTCGAGGTGCTTCGCCACCGTCGGGCGCGCCGCCGTCTCGCCGGCGCGGTCTCGATGAGCGCGGCCACGGCCGCCGTCGTCGTTGCGCTGTTCGTCGTCAATCCTTTCTCCTCGACCGAGGAGCCCACTGCTCTCACGACCACGACGACGACATCGCCGCCGCCGACGACGGTGACCTCGGTGCCCCCCACGACGACACCATCGCCACCGGCCACGGTGCCGCCACCCGACGGGCCGGTCGTCGAGATCGCACCCAACGGGTGGGGTCGGGTTCCGCTCGATCCGGCGGTGTTCGGGTCGGGCGGGAATGTGCGAATCGCGGCGGCCGCTTCCTCGGACACTCGTTACGTGCTCGTCGGTTCGACCGCGGTGAACGACATCGACGGGACCCGGTTGATGCCGGTGGCGTGGTACGCAGGTCCCGATCTGCAATGGCGTCAGTCAACCTTCGCAACGGGGGTCGACGGGGAGATCTTCGACGTAGTTCGCTACGACGGCGGGTTCCTGGCCGTCGGTACTGCCGGGCGTGATGCTGCGGTGTGGACGTCACCGAACGGTGGGTTCTGGGATCGTCACGACATTCCTGCTGCCGCCCCGGGCGGCCGGGCGTCGATGGCCGGCGTCGCGGTCGCCGGAGACTCGCTGGTCGCCGTCGGCGTAGAGACATACAGCGATCCATCAGTGGAAGAGGAGGACATCGACCCTGCGGTTTGGGTCGCCGGCGCGGATGGGACGAATTGGGAGCTCGTCACCAACGGAGCTGCATTCGGCGTCCCGGGATTCAATCGAGATGGTCTAGGCGAGATCGCAGGCGTTTCGTGGACGCGGCACGGTGTGGTTGCGGTCGGCTGGTACGGCGGCGGACCGGCGGCGTGGATCGACGCCGGAAGCGGTTGGGAGCGGGTCGCGATTCCGACCGACGGTCGCCTGCTCGGTGTCGCCGAATCCGGAGCGTCGATCGTCGCGTGGGGTTCCACGGGATTCCACGGTTCACCGGACAGCGATGGATTGATCCTCCTGAGCGACGACGGGCTGACCTGGACGGCTGCGGAAGGGGACTTCTCGGGATCCGGGATCTCCGATGGCATCCAGGTGATCTCGGCGCTCTTTGCGCCCCCCGGTGGTCCGTTGGTGGCGGTCGGCAGCGACCAGAAGGTCTTCACGTCGGTCGGTGGTGCAGCGGTGTGGACGTCACCCGATGGACGAGTCTGGGAGCGCACTCCACACGACGATCGAGCCTTCGGAGCGCTCGCTCAGGACGGCTACTCGGTCATGACAGACGTGGTGCCGTTCGCCGACGGTCTGCTGGCCGTCGGCTACTCCGGAGATGCGGTCGACGACGGTCGGTCGTTCTTCTGCTGCGTCGAGTCGGCGACCATGTGGATCAATGATCCGACCGTGACTGCGCCGTCGGCGGTTGCCGTCGACGTATCGCTGGACGGAGCGCTGCCGCTCCCGCGGCGAACCATTGCGTTTGCGCCCTGGGGATCCGGTCCGAGCGAGGTCGGCATGTCCCAGGGCGGAGCGGGGCCATGCTGCTTCGACGTCGCATCCAACGGCACCGTCGTGATCGTCGATACCGAAAACCTGCGCGTTCTGGCCTTCCCGCTCGACGATGATCCCTACCTGCTCGACGAGTACGGCGCCGCCGACTTCGTCCCAGCCGCCGTGGCCACGACGACGTTTGCCGGGGAGGACGTCGTTGCCGTTCTGGGGTTCAGCAACGAGCCAAACCGTCCCCACGACCTGATCACCTACACGATCGGCGGCACCGAGATCGACCGCAATCGGGTCACGGTCGGTTCGGCGCGTGACCTGCGTGCCGGACTGGACGGGTTCTGGCTCGGGACGGAGGCCTCGTGGCGGCACGTGGCAGCGGCCAACGGTACGGTGGGAAGTCTGTACGAGCCGCAGGCGGTCTTGCCGCTGGGTGCCGGCGGCCTGCTCTCCTGGAGCACGTCGCCATCGAGTCCTGAGGTTGCCGTGCGCCGGGTCACGGCGAGCGGCCGGGAGCTGTCGTTCCTACTCTCCGAAGCGAGCATTCCGTTCGTCGCCGCAGGCTCCGCCGAGGACACGGTGCTGGTTCACACGCCGCAGCTGGAACCCAATCCGTTCCCGCGTCTCGTGCTCGTGATGCACCCGTCGGGCGAGGTCGATCGTTACCTGTCGACCGCCACCGCATGGACGGACTGGTCGCCATACGGCGGCCTGCGGATGAAGGACGGGGTTCTCTACGTGCTGTCTACGACGTCGCAGGGAGTCGAGATCCTGGCGCACGAGCTGTATCCGACGGCCATCGGGTACGACCCGGCACGGCTCCCCGAGTGCAGCCGCGGCTCGTGGAGCCCGACGCTGCGCAGCGCCCCGACGGTCGATCCTGCCGAGGTGATCCTGGCTCTCGACATCGCCTATGTGGGTCTGGCGCCGTGCCGCACCGAATTCTCGGTCGACGTCAGCGTCTACGGGGGTCCCACGGGGCCGCTCGTGCGGGGTGACAGCAGTGTCACCGTCCGCGCCGTGCTGCCGGATCAGGCTTCGGTCGCGCTGTTCCGCTGGCGGAGCTGGTGCGGTCCGACCGCCGACGTGCGGGTGTTCGTCGACGACGCGCTGGTGGCATCGGCGCTGGGTACGGTCACGACCGATGGGACGGTCGAGGGCTTCACCGTGCCGGCCTGCGCGGCGACCGGCCCGCGGGCGTCGACCATCGCTCGCTTCGAGACGGGGACCGTGACCCTCGACCCGGTCGTGATCGTCGATCCCGGCGATGTGATCATCGTGCGCGGGCTCGGGTTCCAGACGGTTCCGCTGCTGGAAGACGGCACGGTCGTCGTCTTCAAGGGTCTCGGTGACGAGGGCGCAATGACCGAGCTGTGCCGGGCTCTCGTGCTTCCCGACGGAAGCTTCGAATGCCTGGTCGACCTCGACACGCTGGCCACTCCCGATCCGGGGATCTATCGGATCGCCGTCGGCGACCCGGCGAATCTCGTGAGCGCCGCGTTCCAGGTTCGGGTGGGCTGATTCCGCTACGGCCGCAGGGTGGAGGGCGGCTACCCTGACGCCGCGAAGGGAGGCCCAGTGCCACTGAATTTCGACCTGGCCGGCAAGGTCTACGAGCCGGTCGAAGCGACGATCACGGCAGAGCAGATTGCGCAGTACGCCGCAGCGTCTCGGGATCCAAACCCGCAGCACTCGCCGGGACCCTCGCAAGTGGCCTCGCTGGTCTTTCCCGTCGTCCCCGGATTCACGGCGATGGGAGCCGCCGCCGTCGACCCCGAGCTCGGTGTCGACAATCCGCTGATGATCGTCCACGGGGAACAACGGTTCCGGTACTACCGGCCGCTGCGAGCCGGTGACAAGCTCGTGATGACCCCGTCGTTGGAGAGCGTCGAGGACAAGGGCCGGGGGGCGATCTTCGTCGTCAAGGTGTCCGCTGCCGACATCGACGGCGATCCGGTGGTCGATGCCTGGGCCACCATCTTCGTGCGCGGCGGAGGCAGCGGCGGTGAACGCCCTGCGACCGAGCCGCCGGCCGTTCCGGCCCGCCTGGCGGAGGCCGCACGGTTCACGCGTCATGTGGATACCGACATGCCGCGGGAGTACGCCGCCGCCTCCGGTGACCACAACCCCATCCACCTCGATCCGGCCGTCGCCGCCGCGGTCGGGTTGCCCGGCGTGATCAACCATGGGCTGGGGACGCTGTCGCTGGTGGCCGGGGGCCTCGTTTCCGAACTCGCCGGCGGTGACGTGAGCGCCGTCCGTACGTTGCAGGTGCGGTTCACCGATCTGGTTCTTCCCGGCAGCGACATCGATACGACCGTATGGAGCACCACCGAAGTCGGCCGGTACGACTTCGAATCGAGCCGCCCCGACGGGGGTACCGTCCTCAGCGGCAGCATCGGAGTCGACGCCACCTGATGGCCCGGTTGCGACTGTTCGCCGGTCTGCGGGAAGCCGCCGGAGCTTCCAGCACCGACGTCGAGGGGGATACGGTCGGCGAGATACTCGAAGCGGCGGTCACCCGGTACGGAGATGGGTTCGCCGCCGGTCTGGCCAGCGCCAAGATCTGGGTGAACGGGGACGAAGCGGACCCGGCAACCCCGGTCGGGGCAGGCGATGAGGTGGCGCTGATCCCACCCGTCTCCGGCGGGGCGCTGGCTACATCGGCCACCGGCATGTCGACCGGGCTCGTGGCGGCGGCGCTGTGGGCCACGCTGCTCCTGGCCAACTTCACGTCGATCGAGGTCTTTGTGGCGGCCACGGTCGCAGTCGGCGCCATGTGGGCGTGGGACCTGACGGGCTTCGCCAGGGAGCGCGGGCTGAACGTCAACATCGCCGTTGCCTTGTTCGCAGCCGGTGCCGGCGCCTGGGGTGCCTACGGCTGGGGCAATGCCGGCTTCGGCTTCGCTGCAGTTCTGACGGTGGCGGCGGCACTGGCCTGGGGCATCTTCTCCGCCCCGTACCGCGCCGTCGAGAGCATCGGGCCCTCGATCCTCTCCGGCCTGGCAATCGTCGTTGCGACCGGACCGCTGGTGCTGTTGCGCCTCCGTCACCAGGACGAAGCGACCGCGTTCTTGGTCGTTGCCGGGGCCGCCGTCGCACTGGCCTGGCTCTCGGTTCGCGTTCGCGAGCAGATTCCCGGCATCGATCCGAACGTCGGAGCTCTCGCCGGAGCGGTGATCGCAGGCGCCGTCGTCGGAATCTTCCTCGGACCATCGTGGATCGCCGTCTTCGTGGGTGCCGTGCTCGCCGCGGCAGCCGTGGTGGCCGGACGCGCGCTCGGATCGATTCTGCGAACCGGACGAATTCTGCTCGCCGAGGACCCCCCGGGGATCCTCGAGCTGCTCGACGGGGGGCTGTTCGCCGCAGGCATGTTCTGGCTGGCCCTTTCCGTTCTCGGCTGA
>JBFIQU010000153.1:0-5293 GCA_041609395.1 Acidimicrobiia bacterium
CCGGGACAGCAAGGAGTCGTGATCGCCCAGGTCGCGATAGAGCCCCTCGACGTCGGTGAGGTAGACCAGCTTGGCTGCGCCGAGGGCCTCGGCGAGTGCTCCGGCGGCGCTGTCGGCATTCACGTTGTAGGTCTTGCCGTCCGAGCCACGGGCGAGTGGAGCCACCACCGGCACGTATCCGCGGTCGAGCATGCCCACGATGATCTCCGGATTCACCGACGTGATCTCGCCGACGAAGCCCAACTCGGGTCGTTTCGGTTCGGCGGCGAGCAGATTGCCGTCCAGGCCGCTGACGCCGGCGGCCAGCGAGCCATGCGCGTTGATCAATCGCACGATGTCCGGGTTGATCTCGCCGGCGAGCGTCGCCTGGACGATGCGAATGGTGTCCTCGTCGGTCACTCGCAACCCGTCGATCCACTCCGGCTCGATACCGGCCTGACCCATGGCCCGGCTGATGTGGGGACCGCCGCCGTGAACGATGACGGGGCGAATTCCCACGAGATGCAGCATCACCACATCGTCGGCGAACGTGTTCCGGAGTTGCTCGTCGACCATGGCCGACCCGCCGTACTTGATCACGACGATCTGGTCGCGGTACGCCTTGATGAACGGCATCGCCTCGCTGAAGATCTTGGCCTTGCCCATCGTGGATGCGATACGCGGCTTCGCCGCCGAGGGCGGGGAGTGGCCGGTGGCGCTCACGGCAACCACCCCGCAGCTTCGAGACCCGCCACCGGTTGGAGGCCGAACATCAGGTTGGCGCACTGCACTGCCTGTCCGGCGGCTCCCTTGACGAGGTTGTCGATCGCGCCCATGGCGATGACGGTGCCGGCGTGCTCGTCGACCATTGCAGCGACCAGTGCCCGGTTGGTACCGACGACCCATCGCGTCTGCGGGGGGTGGTCGAGGACGGTCACGAACGAAGCCTTCTCGTACGCCGACTCCAGAGCAGTTGCAACGTCTGCGGCACCAACGCCAGGTGCCGCAGTTGCGTAACACGTCGCCAGCAGTCCGCGTTGCATGGGCACGAGATGCGGCGTGAACACCACCCGGGGCGCGGCGCCGGTAAACGCCGCCAACGCCGCCTCCATTTCTGGCCGGTGGCGATGGCCGGCAACGCCATACGCCCGGACCCCTTCGGCCACGGCTCCGAACAGCAGGTCGTCTCGCAACGATCGGCCTGCTCCGGTCACGCCCGACACGGCATCAACCACGATCCGCTCGGGTGCGACGACTCCGGCACGCACCAGCGGGGTGACGGCGAGGAGGGTCGCGGTCGGATAGCAGCCTGGAACCGCGACCCGGGTCGCCCCGGCTACATCCGGATTCAGCTCCGGCAAGCCGTAGACCCACGAACCGAGTTCGTCGGGATGGGGATGGTCGGTGCCGTAGGCAGCGGTGTAGGCGCCGGCGTCGGCAAAGCGATGGTCCGCCCCCAGGTCGACCACGCGCGTTCCGGCAGACGCCAGCCGATGGGCGACACCCGCGGAGGCCCCGTGGGGAAGGGCCAGGAATGCAACGTCGACCGATCTGGTCTCGGCGTCGGCAGCGCTGAGCAGCGGCCGCTCTCCCCCGCCCAGCTGCGGATGCACCGTCCCGAGGTGCTCCCCGGCGTTGCGGTGCGCGCTCATCACGGCAACCTCGAAGTCGGGATGACCGTCGAGGAGCCGGATGAGCTCACCCCCGGCATACCCGGAGGCGCCGTAGACCGCGGCACCGAGCATCATCGACCTTTCTCTGGATGGACCGTGACCTGCAGATTATACGCATATGCGCATACTGTCTAGCTGCGTGTGTTCCACCACTCGTCGAGCAACGCGTATGCCTCGTCCTCCGAGTACGGACCGTGATCGAGCCGGTGCTCCAGCAACAGATCCATCGCCTCACCGATGACCGGCCCCGGCTTCAGGCCGAGGTGAGCCATCACCTGGTTGCCGTCGATCGGCGGCCGGATCCGATCCAGCTCCTCCTGCTCCCGCAGCTCGGCGATCCGCACCTCGAGTTCGTCGATGCGCCGCTCGATCGCCTGGCGCCGCTTCTTGTTGCGAGTCGTCACATCGGCACGTACGAGAGCGTTCAGTTTGCCCAGCAACGGACCGGCATCCCGGACGTACCGCCGCACCGCGCGATCCGACCACCCCAGCGCATAGGTGTGAGGCCTCATGTGCAGGTAAACGAGCTGTCGGACGTTGTCGATCGTCCCGGTGGGAAACCGCAACTCCTTCATCCTGGTCTTCGTCATCCGTGCCCCGACGACTTCGTGGTGATGGAACGACACCCCGTCCGGACCGAACTCACGGGTCTCCGGTTTGCCCACATCGTGAAACAGAGCCGCCAGGCGCACCTCCGGATCCTGCGGAGTCTTGGCAACGACGGCGATCGTGTGGGCGAGGACGTCCTTGTGACGATGCATCGGGTCCTGCTGCAGCGCCAGCGCCGCCAGCTCGGGAAGAAACATGTCGGCAAGCCCCGTATCCACCAATCCCTCCAGCGCCGCCGCAACGTGATCGCCGACGATGAGCCTCACGAACTCGTCCCGGATTCGCTCGGCGCTCACGATCGCCAGCCGGTCCGTCATCCTGCGCACCGCGCCCACCGCCTCGGGATCCGGCTCGAATCCCAACACGGCCACGAACCGGAACAGCCGCAGCATCCGCAGCGGATCGTCGCCGAACGAGATCTCAGGACTGAGCGGCGTTCGCAGCCTCCCCGCGGCAAGGTCGGCGAGCCCCCCGAACGGATCCACCATCGTCGCCTCCGGCAGCGCCAGCGCCATCGCATTGACCGTGAAATCGCGCCTGCCCAGATCGGTCTCGACGTCGTCCGCATACGAAACCACCGGCTTGCGGCTGTCGTCGCGGTACACCTCGCTGCGGAACGTCGTCACCTCGACGTGGGTCCCGGACTTGATGGCACCCACGGTTCCGAACGCCTCCCCCACCGCGAAGACGTCGTCCCCCCACGCCCCCAGCAACCGCTTGATCGCAGCAGGGCGCGCGTTCGTCGTGAAGTCGAGTTCGTCGATACGGTCAGCCCGGTCGAGCATCGCATCGCGTACCGCACCACCGACGAGGTACAGCTCGAAGCCGGCACCGGCAAACAGGCTCGACAGCTCGCGCGCCGGCCCCTCCGGCGCGAGCAACCCCTGAAAGCGGTCCGGGATCATGCCGCCAGGATACGACCCGACGGCGAGAGGGCCCACCTCGCCTGCGGCGCTACGCCGAGAGCAGGCCCTTGTTCTGAGCCTTCAGCTTGAAGTCGGTCGGGTTCGAGGCATGAACCAGCGCATCCTGGAACGTCACCATGCCGTGTTCGTACAGGTCCAGGAGTGCCTGATCGAAGGTCTGCATGCCGTAGAACTCCGACTCGGCGATGATGTCGGGCAGCTCGTGCGTCAGGGCAGGGTCGGCAATCCGATCGAAGACCCGCTCGGTGTTGACGAGCACCTCGACGGCCGGGACCCGTCCCTTGCCGTCGGAACGCTGCAGCAGCCGCTGGCTCACGATTCCCCGCAAGCTGCCGGCCAGCACCAGGCGAATCTGTTTCTGCTGGTACGCCGGGAAGAAGTCGATGATGCGGTTGACCGACTCGGTGGCATCGATCGTATGCAGCGTCGACAACACCAGGTGTCCGGTCTCCGCCGCTTTGAGCGAGGCGTCGACCGTCTCGGCGTCACGCATCTCACCGATGAGAATGACGTCCGGATCCTGTCGCAACACGCGGCGCAGCGCCTCGTGGAACGAATGCGTGTCCACCCCGATTTCACGCTGGCTCACGATCGACAGCTTGTCGGGATGGAGCACCTCGATCGGGTCTTCGAGCGTGACGATGTTGACCCGTCGATTCGTGTTGATGTAGTCGATCATGGCGCCGAGCGTCGTGGTCTTCCCTGATCCTGTGGGGCCGGTCACGAGGATGAGCCCGCGCGGCTCCATGGCCATGCGCTCCAGTGCCGGGGGCAGCCCGAGCTCGTCGAAGTTCTTGCTCGCCGGCGAAACAGCCCTGATGACGATGCTGACCGAACCGCGCTGGCGGTAGATGTTCACCCGGAACCGTCCCAGGTTGGGCCGGCCGAACGCAAAGTCGGCTTCGTGGTTCTCGGTGAAGTGTTCGCGCATCCGCTCCGGGAGGATCTCCGCGGCAAACGACTCGGTCGTCTCCGGGCCGAGCTTCGGCAGATTTGAAAGATGCAACTGGCCGTCGATGCGATACACGGGCGGCGATCCGACTTTGAGATGGATGTCGGAACCCTGCACCGAGACCAGCTTGCTCAGCAGCTCGTCGATCGTTGGCATGTCTTGCGACACAGGTGCTCTCCCTCTGACTCAGGAACGAACCTGATATCGGCCCGATCGGGGGCGGCCTTAACCGAGTTCCCTCAGTCCAAATCCCAGTGCGCCGCGGCCGATTCGGCCACGAGATCGAGAATCCGATGGGCTGCCGCCGGAGAGACCGCACCCGCGTCCGCCGACACCATGGCCCCGCCTCCACCGGCGCCGTCCACTGTGGCCGCCACGGAGCCCTCGAGAGCATCGAGGTCGTATCCGCCTTCGAGGAAGAACACCAGGCGGCCCTGCGGAGCCGCCTTCGCGACCGCCGCCGCCATGTACCCGTAATCCGCCTCGAGGAGGCGAAGCCCGGCGAGAGGATCGGCGTCGTGAGCGTCGTACCCGGCGCTCACCAGGACCCAGTCCGGATCGAAGTCGCGCAGCACCGGTGACACGATGCGATCGAACGCCGCTCGCACCACATCACCACCGGTACCCGACGGGAGCGGAATGTTGACGGTCGCCCCGCGCCCCGGCCCGGAACCGACCTCCTCGAACCATCCGGTACCCGGGTACTGCGGGAACTCGTGCACGGACACGTACAGCACGTCGTCCCGCCGGTAGAACGAATCCTGGGTTCCGTTGCCATGGTGGACGTCCCAGTCGACGATCGCGACCCGGTCCCCCTCGTCCACCAGTGCCTCCGCCGCCACCGCGATGTTGTTGAAGAGACAGAAGCCCATCGCCCGATCAACCAGCGCATGGTGTCCCGGCGGGCGAACCGCCACGAATGCGGCGTCGAACGCTCCGGATTGCAGGTGCGTCACAGCATCGAGACCGGCACCTGCCGCGCGCAGCGCCGCCGGCCACGAGTCGGCAACGGCGGAGGTGTCGGCGTCGAGCGGACCGCCTCCCTGACGGCAAAACTCACGGATCGCCCTCACATAGTCCGCTTCGTGAACCCGGTACAGCGCCTCCAGGGGCGCCTCCGAGGCCTCGATCCGCACCTGGGAGGCTGCGGCCCG
>JBFIQU010000154.1:0-5275 GCA_041609395.1 Acidimicrobiia bacterium
CACCGGCATCTGCAAGACCGCGGCCGACGCTCGATCCGACTTGCAGGAAGCACTCGACCGGCTGTTCAGCGTCTGCGACGACAACGGCTGGGATCTCATGTCGTCGGGTACCCATCCGTTCGCCGACTGGAGAAAGCAGGTCGTGAGTCCGCATCCTCGCTATCAGGACCTCGTCGACCGCATCCAGCTCCCGGCACGACGGCTGGCGATATTCGGCATCCACTTCCACGTCGGGGTCGCCGGCCCGGAGACTGCCATCGCCGTCCAAAATGCGCTCGTCACCTACCTTCCGCACCTCCTGGCTCTATCGGCATCGAGCCCGTACTGGCAGGGAGCGGACAGCGGGCTCGCTTCGAGCCGAGCGAGCATATTCGAGGTCATGCCCACCGCAGGGCTGCCGTATCGCATGGACAACTGGAGCGAGTTCGTTCGGTATATGGCGGCGCTGCAGGCATCGCGAGCAATCGAAACCGTGCGGGAGATCTGGACCGACATCCGGCCCCATCCCGACTTCGGAACCCTGGAGATCCGGATCTGCGACGGCGCGCCGACCCTTACTGAGATCGCCGCCCTCGCCGCCCTCACCCAGTGCACGGTGGTGTGGCTGACCCGCCTGTACGACAGCGGTCGCGCCCTCCCCATCCTTTCGCCGTGGATCGTCCGCGAAAACAAGTGGCGGGCGGCCCGCTTCGGCCTCGATGCCGATCTCATCACCGGATCCGACGGGTCGCTCAAGCCGCTTCTCACGAGCGTGCGCGAACTCTGTGGAGAGCTGGTGCCCATCGCCACCGAGCTCGGTTGCACGAAGGAACTCGACGACATCGAAACCATCGTTGCTCATGGCCCGTCGTATCGCCGGCAGCGGGCCGTATTCGAGAGCACCAACAGCCTGCGTGCGGTCGTCGATGCGCTGGTGCGGGAGCTCCGCACCGACGCTATCGTCGGCGCCCCGTGACCGATCGTTCTTCCCACTTGCGCGCCCTTGCCGCCGACTTCGCTCCCGACGCGGTGGCCTTGCGGCGCGCCATCCACCGCCGGCCTGAGCTCGGCAACCAGGAACTCGAGACCACCCGCCGCGTCGCCGAGGCGCTGCGGGCGTCGGGCATCGAGGCCGCGGTACGGGAATCCGGGACCGGCGTGATCGCCGAGCTGGGTCGCGGTGACGGTCCGCTGGTCGCGTTCCGCGCCGACCTCGACGCGTTGCCCATCGCGGAGATGACCGGAGCCGACTACGCCTCGGAGCACCCGGGTGTCATGCATGCCTGCGGCCACGACGCGCACACGGCGATCGGTGTGGGCATCGCCCGATCGCTCGCCGCCCTCGGCGATTTCGGTGGACGGGCTCGCATCATCTTCCAGCCGGCGGAGGAAATGATCCCGGGCGGCGCAACGGAACTCGTCGCCGAAGGAGTTACCGACGACGTCGCCGCCATCCTTGCGTTCCACGTCGATCCGACGCTGCAGCCGGGCCGAATCGGGGTCAGGACCGGTCCCATCACGGGCGCCTCCGACCGCCTGGTCATCAGCCTGTCCGGCCCCGGCGGCCACACCTCCCGTCCGCACCGGACGGTAGATCTCATCTACGCCGCGGCCAAGGTCGCCGCCGACCTCCCCGCCGTGATCCAGCGAACTACCGACCCTCGCCATCCCGTGATCGTTGCCTTCGGCTCGATCCACGGCGGGGAGGCGGCCAACGTAATTCCGACCTCCATCGAAATCACCGGGACCGTGCGCCTCTTCGACCTGGACTTGTGGCGCTCGATGGAAGAGCTCGTGGTCCGTGTCGTCGGTGACCTCATCGATCCTCTCGGCGCCGCGGCCAAGGTCGAATACACGCGCGGCTCACCGCCGGTGCACAACGACGCCGGAATCATCGACGCGGTGGGGGAAACCGCCGCCAAGCTCCTCGGTGTCAACGGCGTGACCGAGACCCATCAGAGCATGGGGTCGGAAGACTTCGCCTGGTACCTCGAGCGCGTTCCCGGAGCGCTCATTCGCCTGGGCACCCGTCGCGGCGAGGAACAGCTCGATCTGCACTCGGCCACCTTCGACATCGACGAGAGCTCGATCGAGACGGGCATCCTGGTGGGAACCGCCTCGCTGCTCGACCTGATCGAGCGCGCCGGCTGACCCTCAGTCGGCGAGTACCAGCCCTTCCGCCTGGAGGGCCGCCCGCAGCGCCTCGCTCTCTCCGGGCCGCACCGACAGGGTCAGGATGCCTCCCCCGCCGTGAGGCGAATGCCGCAGTTGGAGATCCCGCACATCGACGAGCGACGCCTCGAGAGCATGACCTACCCGTGCCAGCTCGCCCGGGCGATCGGCCAGCGCGATCCGGACCGCAACGACGGGTGGCGCCAGCGAACGGCGCTTGTCCCTGGCCTCGGTGAGCGCGAGGCGTAGCTCGGCGGAGCGGCCCGCTGCCGCTGCCTCCCCCCAGGCTTCGAGGCGCTCGACGAACGACGCAACGGCGCGTGCCACTTCCGCCCCGTTGGCCGTGAGCACGTTTGCCCACGTATCGGGATCGGATGCGGCGACGCGCGTCAGGTCGCGGAAACTCCCGGCCGCCAGCTCGAGAAACTCCGGCCGTGTCGAGGCCTCACGAACCAGCGCCGCCGCCAGAACCTGGGGGAGGTGGCTGACGAGGGCGACGGCCGAGTCGTGGGCTGCAGCCGACATTCGCACCGGACGAGCGCCGACCGACGTGACGATCGTCTCCAGTTCGGCGACGGCATCGGATCCGGTGTCGACGATCACCCAGGACGCACCCCGAAAAAGGGCCGCGCTTGCCGCCCCTGGACCCGTCGTCTCGCGTCCGGCCATCGGGTGGCCGGGAACGAAGCGCGGAAGATGCGCACCGGCCACCGTCACGGGGACTTTGACGCCGGCAACATCCGTTATCAGACGATCGGTGTCGAGCGACGCCAGGTCGGACACGATCGCCGCCGGGGGGCCGGCGAGCACGATGAGGTCGGTGGCGGCGTCGATGAGGTCGTCACGGCTGCTGCAAGCGTCGACGCCGCGAGCCGCCGCTGCGGAACGGCGAGCGTCGTCGGGATCCCAACCGAGCACCGTCCAGCCCGCCTCCCGCAGCGCAAGGCCAACCGAGGTCCCGATGAGACCCGTTCCCAAAATCCCGGCCGTCGCCATCGCTCAGGCGGGGTCGGAGAGGTGGACTCCCAAGGCGGACGTCATGGTCCGCACCTCCGCCATGAGTTCGGCGAACTCCGGGGGAAGGATGGCCTGCGCTCCGTCGACCTTGGCGGTCTCGGGATGAGGATGCACATCGACCATGAAGCCATCGGCGCCGGCGGCAACGGCCACCCTGCTGAGCGGGCGAACCAGATGGCGGTGGCCCCCGGAATGGGAGGGATCGACGATCACCGGAAGGTGCGACAGATACTTGAGGACCGGCACGGCGGAAATGTCGAGCGTGTTGCGGGTGGCGGTCTCGAATGTCCGAATGCCGCGCTCACACATGATGATGTCGTGGTTGCCTTCCTTGTAGATGTACTCGGCGGCGTTCAACCACTCTTCGATCGTCGCCGTGAAGCCGCGCTTCAACATGACCGGCTTGGGCTGTTTCCCCAGTTCCGACAGCAGAGTGAAATTGGCCATGTTGCGCGTTCCGACGCGAATGAGGTCGGCGTATTCGGTGACGAGGGCCACGTCGCGGGGATCGAGGACCTCGGCGATGAACGGCATCCCGAACTCCTCGCGCGCCTCGGCGAGGAGCTCGAGGCCCTTTTCGCCGAGACCCTGGAACGAATACGGCGACGTACGCGGCTTGAAGGCATCGCCGCGCAAGATCACCGCGCCGGCCTCCTTGACCGCAGCCGCCGATGCAAAGAGCTGTTCCCGCGTCTCAACCGCGCACGGTCCGGCGATGACGGCAAAGTGGCCGGCACCCACCCGAACGCCGCCGACGTCGACGATGGTGTCTTCTTGCTGGAAGTCGCGGCTCACGAACTTGAACGGCTTGAGCACGGGAACCGCCCGCTCGACGCTGGGCATGGCTTCCCAGGGGATCTGCTGGATCGTCTCCCGGTCGCCGATAGCGCCGATGACCGTCCTGGTTCTGCCCACCGAGACGTGCGCGCCGGCACCGATGTCGCCGAGCCGCTCGACGACGTGATCGATGTCGGTCTGGGGGGCGTCGGGCCTCATCACGATGATCATCGAGTCATCACCTCGGGGCGCAGCCATGCGCTCCTCCACGTACGGGACGTCGGACGTTAGTCGCCCGGGGCTCAAGTCCCCGAGACCGCCGCTCCTGATTTCGATCCCGGCGGGGACTGCTTGCAATAGCAAGCAGATAGGTGGTATATTGCAAGCAAGGAAGTACGGTGTCCGATCTCGGCGAATTCATCAGATTGCAACGTGAGCGCAGCGCGATCTCGTTGCGCAAGCTGGCAGAGCGAGCCGGGATCTCGAACCCGTATTTGAGCCAGATCGAACGAGGGCTTCGCAAGCCCTCCGGCGAAATCTTGAAGGCAATCGCCCGGGCCCTCTACGTGCCCGTCGAGACGCTTTACGAACGAGCCGGACTCCTCGAACCACAGGAGACGCTCGCAGTCGAGGTGGCGATCACCGCCGATCCGGCTCTGAACGAACAACAGAAAAAGGCACTCATCGATGTCTACAAGAGCTTCGTGAGCGCCAATGACAAGGAGGAACGATGAAGGACACGGCCCGCAAGGCCCTCTACGCCACGGTCGGCGCCCCGGTGGTCATCGGCCGCAAGCTGGGTGACCTCGCCGATCGCATGCGCACCGAAGCCGGCAAGGAGATCAGCGCCGCCGCCAAGGAAGGCGAGAAGCTCACCGGCAAGCTGCGCGACCGCAACATGGTCGAGGAGCTGAGCTCGAAGGTCGACCTGGATCAGATCCAGGGTCAGGTAGAAAAGCTTCGCGACCAGCTCGAGAACGTTCTCGCCGGTTGGCGCGAGCAGTTCCGCAGCGAGGTCAAGGACGTGAAGCCGGCCGCTTCAACGAAGAGGACTCCGGCAACGAAGGCGACTCCGGCCCGCACCACGACGGCCAAGAAGGCGACCACGACCCGCAAGCCCACGGCCAAGAAGGCACCCGCCAAGAAGGCGACCACCACCCGCAAGCCCACGGCCAAGAAGGCACCTGCCAAGAAGGCGACCACGACCCGCAAGCCCACGGCCAAGAAGGCACATGCCAAGAAGGCGACCACGACCCGCAAGCCCACGGCCGCAAAGGCCACGGCGGGCTCGAAGAGCTAGTCGCCGATCCCACTATCGATCGCAGGGCCC
>JBFIQU010000155.1:0-5219 GCA_041609395.1 Acidimicrobiia bacterium
CCACACCGGCTGGCGTGGCGCAGCCGCCGGAATCCTCAATGCAACGCTCGACGTACTCAACGAGACGGGAAGCCGGCCGGTGCGAGGAGCCATTGGTCCGGCGATCCGACCGTGCTGCTACGAGGTGGGTGCCGACGTCGCCACCCAGATCGAAGGATTCACGTCGACCACGACCTGGGGAGCGGGGAGCGTCGATCTTCCGGGTTTCATTTCGGCCCGTCTCGAGGCCGCCGGGATCGCGATCTGGGATGCCGCCACCTGCACCATGTGCGACCCGGGATTTCACTCGTACCGCCGTGATGGAACCGCTTTGCGCCAGACGGCCGTCGCATGGTTGCCGCCGCGCTGACGTCGGTCCTCGAACGCATCGCGACGTCGGCCCGGCGGTCGGGGCGGGATCCCGACGGGGTCACGCTGGTGGCCGTCACCAAAGCACGCACCATCGAGGAGATCCTCGAGGCCTACCGAGCCGGCCAGCGCGATTTCGGCGAAAACCGCGCCCAGGAGCTCGTGGCGAAGGCGCCCCATCTCCCCGACGACATCCGGTGGCACTTCATCGGGCATCTGCAGCGCAACAAGGTGCCGGCGGTTCGGCCGAGGGTGGCGTTGCTGCACTCACTCGATTCGATCCGCCTCGCCCGCAGCTGGGGAGCCGCTGCGCCGGCTCCGCCGGTGCTCATCGAGGTGAACATCGGCGAGGAGCCCCAGAAACACGGCGCCGCTCCGGAGGCCACCGCCGAGTTGCTGGCGGCGGCCGTCGCGGCGGGCCTCGACGTTGCCGGGCTCATGGCGATCCCGCCGGTTACCGACGATCCCGAAGCCGCCCGGCCTTACTTCCGTGCCCTCGCCGCGCTGTCAGACGGGCTGCGGTCTCCGCACCTGCCGCTGCCGCACCTGTCGATGGGGATGACCGACGACTTCGAGATCGCCGTGGAAGAGGGTGCGACGATCGTACGGGTGGGACGGGCTATCTTTGGGCCTCGGCCGGCGGGGTGAGCCGGCCATGGCACGTACCGATCGAAGCGAAGGACTCTATGGCGACGTTCTGGCAGAAGACCCTGTACTACCTGGGCCTGGTGGATGAAGAGCAGGGCGAACCGGACGCAGTGGTGATGGACGAGTCCGTCCCACAACCGACGCAGGCGCAGGTCCGGACCGTGGGTCCGGCGACACCCGGGAATTCGCGCGTCACCGTTCCCGGCCGGCGGGTGGAGCCGCCGACGCGCACGAGGCGCCGGATGTCGGACGACGGCAACCTTGCCGAGGCCGGCGTCTACGTAACCGACGCCGACACCCCCGTGCGGCGGGTAGACCTCGATCAACCGGGAGAGGCCGAGGTCATCGAGGCGCGGGCATTCAGCGACGCACAGCGCGTCGCAGATTTGCTGCGCAACCGCTTGCCGGTGGTTCTCGACTTGCGTTCCACCGAACCGGAGATGGTGCGGCGGCTCGTCGATTTTGCGTCGGGTCTGACATACGCCCTCGACGGCAGCATGCGAAAGATCGCGCAAGGGGTGATCCTGGTCAGTCCACCTCGTGTCAGCATCGGCAGGGACGAAAAGCGGCGATTGGCCGACCTGGGGTTGTACTCCGTCGGCGACGTCGATTGAAGGACCGGGCATGGACCTGATCTGCCGCCTGCTGCTGATCTACAACTTCATCGTGATTCTGCGAATCATCCTGGGGATGATCGCCGAGTTCGGCCGCGTGCCGTGGGGTCATCCCTTGCGCCGGATCACCGATCTGCTCGCCAAGGCCGTGGATCCGGTGCTGGCGCCGATCAGGGCTGTCATGCCTCCGGTGCGTACCGGAGGATTCGCCCTCGACCTGTCGCCGATCGTCCTGCTGATCGGCCTCGGCATCCTGCTGCAGATCATCTGCTAGCGGTCGCGGAGCGGCCGGCAGCTACGAGTTATTGGCCGGTCGCTACGGCGATCGTGAGTCGGGCCTCGTGGCCGACGAGGTCTACCGGTGTCGCCGCTGCGGCGTCGCGCGTGACGGTGACGGCGAGGACTTCCGCGGCAATCGTGGCCTGGTGGTCTGTCATCGCACGGACGATCACGTCATCGTCCGAATCCCATTTCAGCTCGATCCGGTCGGTCACGTCCAGGCCGCCGTCCCTGCGGAGGGACTGGATCCGGTTGACGATCTCACGCGCCAGGCCTTCGACGATGAGGGCGTCGTCGAGCGTCACGTCGAGCGCAACCGCTACTTCGCCCTCGGTGGCGACCACCACGCCCTCGCGCGGCTCTCGCGTCACGACGACATCGTCGGCGCTGATGCTCTCGCCGTCGATCTCCAGTGGAGCGCCGTCGAGGAGTGCTGATACCTCGTCGTGGGAGAGGGCTCCGATTGCTGCGGCCACCGCTCCGACGTTCTTTCCGAGCCGCGGCCCCAGCCGCGAGAAGTCCGCTTTGGCGCGGAGCGCCACGAGCGTGCCTTCCTCGTGCCGTTTCGATACACCCTTCACGTTCAGTTCTTCCGAGAGCAGGTCGGCGTGAGCATCGACCGCCGCCGCGACCCGGGCGTCTCGGGTGACGACGGTGATCTCGGGCAACGGCTGGCGCACCCGGAGGTCGTGCTGCTTGCGGAGGGCGCGTCCCATGTTCACGACCTGACGCACCACGGCCATGTCGGTCTCGAGATCGGTGTCGATCAGATCCTCCGATGCCTCGGGATAGTCGGTGTGGTGGACGCTCGACGGTGCCGTGGGGTCAAGGTCGCGGACGAGCCGCTGGTAGATCTCCTCCGTCACGAAGGGAACGACGGGCGCCGCCACCTTGGCGAAGGTGACGAGGACCTCGTACAGCGTTGCGAACGCGGCCAGCTTGTCGGTGTCGTCCATGTCTCGCGTTCGCCAGAAGCGCCGGCGGGACCGGCGGATGTACCAGTTCGTCAGGTCGTCGATGAAGTCGAGAATCGGCGGCACCACCGCGTACAGGCGGTAGCCCTCCATTTCCCGGTTCACCCGTGCGATGAGCGATTGCATCACCGAAACGACCCACCTGTCGATCTCCGGCCGCTCGGCGGGCGGCGGGGCGGCGGTGAGATCGTCGACGGTGATGCCGTCGGCTTCGGCATACGTCGTGAAGAACGAAAACGCGTTCCACAGCGGCAGCATCACCTTGCGCACGACGTCACGGACCCCGGCCTTCGAGAATCGGAGCGGCTCGGCCCGCAACACCGGCGAGTTGATCATGTACGCCCGCAACGCGTCGGCTCCGAATTCGGTGAGCAGGTCACGCGGGTCGGGGTAGTTGCGGAGCCGCTTCGACATCTTGCGTCCGTCCTCGGCGAGGATCATGCCGTTGACCACACAGTTCTGGAACGGCTCTCTGTCGAACAACGCAACGCCCAGGACGACCAGGGTGTAGAACCAGCCCCGCGTCTGATCGAGCCCTTCGGCGATGAAGTCGGCAGGAAACGTTCGCTCGAATCGCTCCTTGTTCTCGAAGGGGTAGTGCAGCTGGGCGTACGGCATCGAGCCCGATTCGAACCAGCAGTCGAGGACCTCGGGCACTCGCCGCATCGTTCCCGAACAGGCACCGCACGGGAACGTCACAGGGTCCACGAAGTGCTTGTGCAGGTCGTCGAGCCATACGCCCGACGCGGTCTCGAGTTCCGCGCGGGATCCGACGGCGAGTTCCTCCTCGCACGAGTCGCACTGCCAGACGGGAATGTAGCTGCCCCAATACCGGTTGCGGCTGATCGCCCAGTCGCGGGCGCCCTCGAGCCAGTTCCCGAAACGGCGGGTGCCGACGTAGTCGGGTACCCACAGGATCTGCTCGTTGACCTCGACCATCCGGTTGCGGATTGCTTCGACGTTGACGAACCACGTCGGGATCGCCTTGTACATGAGCGGAGTCCCGGTCCGTTCGCAGAACGGATACGAGTGATGGATGGTCTCCCGCCGTACCAGCTTGCCGGCCCGCTTGAGCAGTTCGATGAGTGCGGTGTCGGCGTCCTTGATGTTTACCCCGGCGACGGCGGTGACCTCGTCGGTGAAGGTGCCCTGGGCATCGATGGGGTCGACGAGGACATCGAGGCCTGCATCCTGGAGAGCGAAGAAGTCGGCCTCGCCGTACGCCGGCGCCATGTGGACCAGGCCGGTGCCTTCGTCGGTGGTGACGTCGGCGGAGTGGATGACCCGGAACGCCCCCCGATCGCGTTCCTCGCCGAAGTAGTCGAACGGCGGCTCATACGAGGCACCGAGCAGGTCGGCGCCTCGCACCTCGGCCAGGAGCTCCATCTCTCCGTCGAAGAGCTCGTCCGCCAGTTCGGCACCGACCCAGTAGACGCCCTCGTGCTCTCCGACGATGCCGCGCACCCGCACATAGGGAAGATCCTGACCGACCGCGACGGCGAGGTTGCCCGGAAGTGTCCACGGGGTCGTGGTCCAGATGAGCAGATAGTCGCCTGCCGCGACGGGGCCGGATCCGTCGATCACCTCGAGCCGGATCGTGATCGCCGGATCGTCGACGTCGCGGTAGTCGAGGTTGGCCTCGAAGTTCGACAGGGGAGTGGTCGCGCCCCACGAGTACGGGAGCACCTTGAAGTCCTGGTAGACGAGGCCCTTGTCCCAGAGTCGCTTGAACACCCACCACACGCTCTCCATGAAGTCGACATCCATCGTCTTGTAGTCGTTCTCCATGTCGACCCAGCGGCCGATGCGCCGGGTGATGAACTCCCAATCGTCGGCGGTGTCGAGCACCAGGGCCCGGCACGCTTCGTTGAAGGTATCGATGCCGAGTTCGGCGATCTGGCGCGGTCCGGAAACCCCCAGCTGCCGTTCGATTTCCATTTCGACGGGCAGTCCGTGGGTGTCCCAGCCGAAGCGGCGCACCACCCGGTGGCCTCGCATCGTCCAGTAACGAGGCACGATGTCTTTGATGACACCGGCCAGCAGGTGGCCGTAGTGCGGGCTCCCATTGGCGAAAGGTGGTCCGTCGTAGAAGGTGTACTCGGACTCGGCGGGACGGATCTCGACCGCTCGCTCGAAGGCTCTGGTGTCGTCCCAGAACTTGAGGATGGCGTCTTCGAGAGCCGGGAAATCGACCTGGGGGGCGGCCCGGCGGAATCCAGGTTGGTCGTTCATGGTGCGGTTGCTCTCTTCTCGGTGATGCGGACTCGGTGCATCTGCCGGGACGAGGTGGCTCCCCGCGGTACCACCCGGCTTGCCGGAATCGGATCCGGCCGCTCGATTGCCCATATCGGAGGGA
>JBFIQU010000156.1:0-5208 GCA_041609395.1 Acidimicrobiia bacterium
ATGACGAGGTCGACGTCGGCGATCTCGAGACCGTGTTTGTCGAGGAGTTCGGTGACCGCCTCCGGCATGGCCCGGACCGCATTGCGGAACAGCATGGGCCCCTGCATCGTGGGCATGTGTTCGTCGGCAGCAACGGATTCGGCATCGGCGAACGTCGACCAACGGGATCCGAAGCGAGGGGCCAGGATCAACTCGTACAGGGTGCCGTCGGTGAACAGGCGGGCACCGAGCATCCCGCCGTCGGTGTCGCGGCGCTGCAGGACGGCGGCGCCGGCACCGTCCCCGAAGAGAACCGCCCAGTGGCGGTGGCGGTCGTGTCGTTCCCGTTCGGTGTCGGTGACGGCGTGTCCTCCGGTTCGCACCCGCCGCCATGCCTCGATCCAGGGCTGGATGTTGGCGTGGGCTTCGGCGCCGATCACGAGGACGGTGTCCGCCTTGTCCGACTTGATCAAGGCATCGCCGAGATCCAGGCCGTAGAGGAACCCGCTGCACTGCTGGCGGATGCCGTAGCTCTGGATCCGATCGAGCCCCAGGCCCGCCTGCACCATGGGCGCGCTGCCGGGCGCGTACTGGTCGGGAGTCATCGTCGCCACTACGAGCGCATCGACGTTCTCCGGAGCGATGCCGGCATCGCCGAGCGCGGCTGCGCCCGCCTTGATGGCATGAGCCGACGTCGGTTCACCTTCGGCACTGATGTGGCGTTGCTCGACGCCGGTCCGGCTGCGGATCCACTCATCGTCGGTGCTCATGAACTGCTCGAGCTCCGAGTTGGTGACGATGTCGGCGGGGACGTGCATACCGGTTCCCGTGATGACGCTTGCCACATTCCCTCCAGTCGGCGGCGGCCGTGATTGTACGTGGGGGATGCGACGGCCGCCGTGGGGTGACAGACTCATGTGAAGCGAAGGGAGATCCATGCCGTATCGCACGATCATCGAGCCGTTCCGGATCCATTCGGTGCAGTCGATCCGCTTTCCGACGAGGGAGGAACGGGAAGCGGCGCTGCAGCGTGCCGGCTACAACCTCTTCGGCCTGAGCTCCGACGAGGTGATCATCGACCTTCTCACCGACTCGGGCACGGGAGCCATGTCGTCGCGGCAGTGGGCGGGGATGATGGACGGCGACGAGGCCTATGCGGGAGGTCGCAGCTTTGAGCGCTTCCGCAACGTCGTGGCCGACCTCACCGGCTTCGCCGAGATCATCCCCACCCATCAAGGGAGGGCGGCGGAGCGGATCCTCTTCGCAACGGTCGTATCGCCCGGGGACGTCGTTCCCAACAACACCCACTTCGACACGACGCGAGCCAACGTCGAGTACCAGGAAGCGACCGCGCTCGACCTGGTCATCCCGGAAGGGCGCGACCCGGCTTCACTGCACCCTTTCAAGGGGAACATGGACACCGACGCCCTGGAAGCTGCGATCGATGAGGTCGGCGCGGACCGGGTGCCGCTGGTGATGGTGACGGTCACCAACAACTCGGGAGGGGGCCAGCCGGTGTCGCTCGCCAATCTGCGCGCCGTGCGGAAGGTGTGCGACGCATACGGCGTTCCGCTGCTCCTCGACGCCTGTCGCTTCGCCGAGAACGCATGGTTCATCAAGCAGCGGGAGGAGGGGTATGCCGAGTGGAGTCCCCGGCGCATAGCCCGGGAGATGTTCTCCCTCGCCGACGGATGCACGATGTCCGCCAAGAAGGACGGGCTCGCCAACATCGGTGGGTTCCTCGCCCTCAACGACGCCGAGGTGGCGCGACGCTGCCGCAACCTGCTCATCCTGACCGAAGGCTTCCCGAGTTACGGCGGGTTGGCCGGATACGACCTGGAGGCCATCGCCGTCGGTCTCGAAGAGGTGCTGGAGGAGGAGTACCTTCGCTATCGGATCCGATCGACGGCCTATCTCGCCGAGAAGGCGCAGGCCGCCGGGGTGCCGATCGTCATGCCTCCCGGCGGCCATGCCGTCTATCTGGACGCCAAGGCGCTGCTGCCGCACATTCCTCCTGCGGAATATCCCGCCCAGGCGCTGGCGTGCGAGCTGTACGTGGATGGCGGTGTCCGCGGAGTCGAGATCGGTTCGGTCATGTTCGGCAAGCCCCAGCCGGACGGTTCCGAGATCCCTGCCCCCATGGAACTGGTGCGGATGGCGGTCCCGCGCCGCACGTATACGCAGAGCCATATCGATTACGTCGCCGAGGTGCTCATCGACGTGGCCGAGGCGGCCCCCAGGGTCCAGGGGCTGCGGATCGTCGAGCAGGCGTCGTGGCTGCGCCACTTCACGGCACGTTTCGAGCCCGTGCGTGAGTAGGGCCCATCGACGGGTGGACGAGACGGGCCCCGCCGTCGTAGCGTGCATCCCGAGGTGATCTGATTGAACGAAGAATCGTCATCGGTGCTCGACGCAGCCATGGAGGAGAAGGTCCGTCCGGAGCGGCCCAAGCTGGGGAAGAAGTTCTACGAGCAGGAGTTGGTCCGCCTGCAGGAGGACCTCGTGAAGCTCCAGGAGTGGATCAAGAGTCAGCGCCTGCGGGTGGTCGTGATCTTCGAGGGTCGCGACGCCGCGGGCAAGGGTGGTGTGATCAAGCGGATAACGGAGCGCACCAATCCACGGGTCGTTCGTGTGGTGGCCCTGGGAACTCCGACCGAACGCGAGAAGACGCAGTGGTGGTTCCAGCGGTACGTTGCCGAGTTGCCGGCGGGTGGGGAGATGGTTCTGTTCGACCGCTCCTGGTACAACCGTGCGGTCGTCGAACCGGTGATGGGATGGTGCACACCGGAGCAATATCAGGAGTTCCTGCGCTCCTGCCCGGAGTTCGAACGGATGCTGGTGCGGTCCGGCATCATCCTCATCAAATACTGGTTCTCGGTCAGCGATGAAGAACAGGAACGGCGCTTTCAGAAACGGATGAGCGACCCGCGCCGCCGCTGGAAGCTGAGCGCCGCCGACATCCAGGGCCGCGCCAAGTGGGTGGAGTTCAGCCGGGCGAAGGACGAGATGTTCAAGTACACCGACATCAAGCAGGCGCCGTGGTTCGTCGTCAACGCCGACGACAAGCGTCGCGCCCGCCTCAACTGCATCGCCCATCTGCTGAGCCTCATCCCGTACGAAGACGTCACGCCCGATCCGGTCGAGCTGCCCGAACGCCAGGCGGCGACGGGCTACGTCCGTCCGCCGATGGAGGACCAGACGTTCGTCCCCGACAGCTACTGAAGGTCAGTACGGGGGAACCCAGCTCTGGATCTCGGCCGTCTGCGGCGGGAACAGGACTCGCATGAGGTCGGACTGTGAGCCCAGCACGACGTCGGCGTAGCGACGCTCCATCTCGACGGCTCCGAGCGGTCCGAACAACAGGGTGGCGAACAGGTCGGGCGGTACTCCCGATCCGCCGGCACTGACCGGATAGGGGACGGGAGGTCCAGGCCGCACCGGGCCGATTCGCCCCTGGCGGTAGTCGAACTCGAGGGACGAGACGAAGAGGGAGATGAGGCCCGTGCCGGCGGTCTCCGCCAGCTCGCTCTGCTGCAGGCGCCGTTCCAGCGAGGGTCGGAGGGCGTTGAGGATATGGACGCGATCACCGGCGCGGAGGTAGTAGCCGTCCGGGTCGGGTCGCCGCATGCCGAGGCCGTCGAGGATGTCGGCGGTGAGGCAGGGGCGGTGGGAGAGCAGGTGTGCGTCCGCCGGAGCCAGGGCGGCGGCGCCGCCGAGCAGCTCCCGGAGGCTGGCGGCGTCGGGGGCGTAGGTGTCGAGGAAGATGCTCTCGTCCTCGTCCCAGTAGAGACGGGTCGCGGCCAGCGGCTGTCCGGCTTCTTCGAGAAGGAACGTGCGGTAGGCAGGCGACTGGATGATCCAGCGCCGCATGTTGCGAGCTGCGACGACCGCGGTGTCCGACGCCGCCAGCGACCGGTCGTGGAGTTCGATGATCGAATCTATGTCGCCGGTGGTTGCTTCGCGGACCCTTGCACTGTGGGGGAGGGCGGAGGCGTCCACCTCGATGACATCGGGGGTGGGGACGGCGTATTCGTACCCGAATCTGCGGTAGAAGTAGCGGATGCCGACCACGGCGATGATGTGTTCGCCGCGCTGCGGCGCTCGTTCGTGGTGGACGTCGAGTTGACGACGGACGAGGCCCCGTCCCTCGGCTTCTGCGTCGGTGGCCACGAACTCGAGGTGCGCGGCCCCAATCCGGGCCGGTCCGTGCCGGACCTCGCCGGCGAAGAGCGCCGAGGTCGAGAGGACCTTGTCCTCGTCGACGGCGACGAGCCAGCGCTTGCGTCCGAAGGCGGGGTCGCGGAGCACCATCTCGGCTTCGGCGGCGTCGTCGTCACCGAGACGGGCGGCGACGAGTGCGACGATGCCGGGGATGTCGCCCTCGGTGGCGGAGCGGATCTCGGGTTCGGGCATGAGCTGCACGCTACCGCGCCGGGTACGCTCGGCAGGTGCCGTCCGACGAGCATGCAGCACTGAACTGGGGGACGACCCGTGAGGAACGGAGCGCGCCCTGGTCGTGTGACCGGGTCCTCAGGGGCGACGCCTCCTACTACCGAGGTGTCGACGTTGCCTCCGCCCCGGCAACGGTGTTTCGCTGGCTGTGCCAGCTTCGTGTCGCTCCGTACAGCTACGACGTGATCGACAATCGCGCTCGACGCAGTCCTCCCCATCTCGTGCCCGGTCTCGAGGAGCTGGAGGTCGGGCAGACGTTCATGACCATCTTCACACTGACGGGATTCACCCCCGGTTCCGAGATCACGCTGCTGACCAGGCCCGGCCGCGCCGAGCGTCTCTTCGGCCGGGTGGCCGTCACATACCGCGCCACTCCGGTGGCCGGCGGCGCCACCCGTCTGCTGGCCAAGGTCAACGTCGACTATCCCGACGGGCTGTGGGGTCGCATTCTGCGGCGGGTGCTGCCGTGGGGCGATCTGGTCATGATGCGCAAACAGCTGCTGATGTTGAAACGCCTGGCCGAAGCGTCGCCGGGTCGCTCAGCGGATGATATCGACGGCGTCGGGCACGGCGCGTATCAATCCGAAGAGAACGGCTCCGCCGAGCCCGGTGAAGGCGAGGATCCGTAGCCATGGCTCGGGGCCGCACGCCTGGAAATCGCCCCCGGTCACGCCGTAGGCGGCGGATCTGATCGCGCCTTCACAAGGGTTGCGACGAGCGTCATGGTCGATCTCCCGGGCAAACGTGCACGTTCGGCGGTCGACGGGACGGGGCATC
>JBFIQU010000157.1:0-5195 GCA_041609395.1 Acidimicrobiia bacterium
CTGCAGCACGTAGCGCGCCGAGCTCAGGTCGAGACGAAGGAAGCGTGGTGTTTGTCGGGCCTCGCCGGCCATAGATCCCGGAGATCCGGCCGGCGTCGGGTCGCAGGCGCAAGCCGGCGAAGTCCGGCCGGGGCTATTTCGGTGCCCGGGGCAGGATTCGAACCTGCACGCCCCCGAAGGGAGCAGCGGAGTTTAAGTCCGCCACGTCTGCCAATTTCGTCACCCGGGCGTGATCAATTCCATTGCAAGTCCGTCGAGGATATCGCTCTCGGAGACGACTACCTCCGACGATTCGAGTCGCGCCAATGCCCGCGCACACACGACGGCCCCACCCAGGATCATCGGCGCGCGCGCCGGATCGAGCGACGGGATGGCCTCCGTCTCGGGAATCGTCAGCGAAGCGAGGCGATCGACCAATCGTTCCAGGGCTTCAAGGGTGAGAGTCGCTCCATGCACGAGCGATCGGTCGTACTCGGGTAGCTCGAGAGCGATGGCCGCGAGTGACGTGAACGTACCGCCGACCCCGACCACCGTTGCCGGCGACGACGGGAGGTGGACTCCGCCGAAGAGCTCATCGACATGGCCGCCGGCCGCCTCGATCTGCCGCTCCGACGCCGGTCGATCCGGAAGCGTCCGTTCGGTGAGACGGACCGAGCCGATGTCGATGCTCACCGCGTACTCGACGGCGCCGGATCCGCATACGAATTCTGTGCTCCCGCCACCCGGGTCGACGACACAGTGCGGCGGTGGCTTGGCGAGTCCCGCCGTTGCGCCGCGGAACGACATCCCCGCTTCCTCGGTCCCGCTCAGCAAGCGGGGTCGGATCCCGAGGACGTCGGCGGCGCGGCCCAGGAACGCATTTCCGTTGCGAGCGTCCCGCACGGCGGAGGTAGCGACGGCACCCACGACCTCCACCTGGTGCACATCGATGATCGCGCGATAGTCCCCGAGCACTTCGAGCGTGCGCTCGATCGCCGTTTCGTCGAGGACTCCCGTGGCATCGACACCGCGGCCCAGCCCGGCCACGATCGCCCGCCGATCGACCTCGCCCGAAGGACCGCACACCAGGAGACGCACCGAGTTGGTGCCGATGTCGACGGCGGCCACCCTCACGCCGGCTCCCGCCACTCAGGATTGGGGGCGGCGCCACCGTCGATGTCGACTACGCAGGGCACCGGGCAGTCGAGTGGTTCCACCCAGTTCCCGGTGAGCAACCCGACCGGGTTGTCGTTGCCGGCAGCGTGGTCGGCGTAATGGGCGTGCAGGCACTTGAGACCGGTCCCGGTGATGCCGGCAACTCCCCCGCGGGGCCCGTGTGCCCCACCGGCCGTACCAGCTGCGTCGCGCTCGGCCGCGTAGCGCAGGTGAGCCGCGGCCATCTCGTCCGCGAGACCGGGGTCGGCGGCCACCTCGGCCGTGAGCGACTCGACGGCTCCCACCGCCTCGAGGCGGCTTATCCGGCGCACGGCCAGCGGACAGGTCAGCCAGAACCGCGTGGGAAACGGCGTGCCGTCGTCGAGGACGGGAGGCATACGAACAACGACCGGAAGATCGAGATGACAGCGGCCGACGACGTCGACCGGCGCACGGGATGGTCGGCCGATTTGGACGCCGACGATGTCCCGGTCACCCATTCCGATCGAGATCTCTCCCGGTGAGGAAGTCCCACAGTTCTGCGTACCAGGCGCGGTCGTCGTCCAGATCCGGCGGTTCGGGGACGGGAGCCGGGACCGACCCGTCGTCGACGACGAAGTACCCGATCTCACCCGGACGCACCATCCCGAAACGCTCACGGGCGAGGCGTTCGATCTCGGCTTCGGTGTGAAGTGCGGCCACTTCCTCCTCCAGGAGGGCATTTTCCGCCGTCAGCGCCTCGAGCTTCATCTCGGCCGTCGCCACCGCCCTACGCTGCGCGATGATCTGCCGGAACGGGAAGATGCCGGCCATCGTGACAGCCAGCACGACCAGCATCAGCAGCACCCAGAGCGGCGAGCGGCGGCGGCCGGTCACGACCGCCTCGGAAGTGCATCCCACCCGGCGAAGCGAGCCCCGTTCCCCAGTCGCTCTTCGATCCGAAGCAGCTGGTTGTACTTGGCCGTCCGCTCCCCGCGGGCGGGCGCACCGGACTTGATCTGACCTGCGTTGGTCGCCACGACGAGATGACTGATGAACGTGTCCTCGGTTTCCCCGGACCTATGGCTGACCATCCGGCCATACCCGCTGCGCAACGCCAGCTCCATGGTGTGCAGCGTCTCCGACAGCGAACCGATCTGGTTCACCTTGATGAGGATGGCGTTGGCGACGCCGCGGTCGATCCCCGTGCGGAAAATCTCCTCGTTGGTCACGAACAGGTCGTCGCCTACGAGCTGGACGCGCCCGCCGAGGCGATCGGTCAGCAGTTTCCAGCCATCCCAATCGGCTTCGTCGAGACCGTCTTCGATCGACACGAGCGGAAAGTCGTCGACGAGTCCGGCGAGGTAGTCGACCATTTCCTCAGACGTGAGCGCCTTGCCCTCGAGCTGATAACGGCCTTCGCGATGCAACTCGGTGGCGGCGACATCCAGCGCAAGGGCGATCTGCGAGCCGGGTTCGTACCCGGCCGCCTCGATGGCCTCCATCAGGACGTTGAGCGCCGCCCGATTGGCCGGCAGATTGGGAGCAAACCCACCTTCGTCACCGACGTTGGTGGCCATGCCGCGACCGGCGAGGACCTTGCGCAACGCGTGGTAGGTCTCGACTCCCGCCGCCAGCGCTTCGCGGAACGTGGGGAAACCGGCCGGCACGAGCATGAACTCCTGGATGTCGACCGAGTTGGCGGCGTGCGCCCCGCCGTTGAGGACGTTCAAGAACGGGATCGGCAAGACCCGCGCCGTCGGCCCGCCGAGGTAGCGAAACAGCGGCATACCTGCGCCCGCGGCCGCGGCTCGCGCCGTCGCCAGGGACACGGCGAGTATGGCGTTGGCGCCCAGCTTCTCTTTGTTCGGCGTCGCGTCGAGATCCAGCATGACCTGGTCGAGGCCCTCTTGATCCTGGGCATTGCGGCCGATGACGGCAGGGGCGATGACGTCGATGACATTGGCGACGGCCCGCTCCACGCCTTTCCCGCCGTAGCGGGATCCGCCGTCACGAAGCTCGACCGCTTCGAGTGCCCCTGTCGACGCCCCGGAGGGAACCGCAGCCCGGCCGAAGGCGCCGCCAGCAAGCACCACCTCGGCCTCCACGGTGGGATTCCCACGGGAGTCCAGCACTTCACGGGCCCGAATCGACTGAATCGTGCTCATCTCCGGGCCCTCCGTTCGTGTGAAGATATCACGGGTCGTCTCCTCGTCCTAGGAGTCGGGAACTTAGTCGCTGCCCGGAGGTCGACGGCTGCGAACCGGAGCGCCGAGCTACTCGGCGGCCTTGGCCCGCTCCCACCGTTCGTCGAGCTCGTCGAGCGTTAGCCCTTCGAGCGGACCCTGCCCTTCCATGTGACGGAAGCGATGCTCGAACCGGTCCGCCGCCTGCCGCAGCGCAAGTTCCGGGTCGACGTGGAGGTGGCGTGCCAGATTCACCACGGCGAACAGCAGGTCGCCGAGTTCGTGCGCCGACCGGAGCGGGTCGCCGAGATCGACCTGGAGTTCGCCGACCTCCTCCCGGATCTTGTCGAGCACCGGCTCGGGCCGACTCCAATCGAACCCCACAGATGCCGCCCGCGACTGGAACTTGGCAGCCCGGGCCAGCGCCGGCAACGAGGCGGGAACGTCGTCCATGAGCGAGTCCCGCTGCTTCTCCTCCTGCTTGTTGCGCTCCCAGTTGGCGAGCACCTCGTCGGCCTCGTGCACCTCGACGTCCCCGAACACGTGCGGATGGCGGCGCACGAGTTTGCGCCGGATCGTCTCGGCGACTTCCTCGACGTCGAAGGCACCGACCTCGGCCGCCATCGTCGCGTGAAACACGACCTGGAGTAGCAGGTCCCCGAGTTCCTCCTCGACCTCTGTATACGCCACGAAATCGGGTTCACCGCCGGGAGCGTCGGACGCCAGGCCGGAGATGGCCTCGACCGTTTCGTATGCCTCCTCGATCAGATGCTTGACGAGACTGTGGTGCGTCTGCTCACGATCCCACGGACACTGCTCGCGGAGAACGCGGTTGGTCAACACCAGCCCGTACCATCCGGTCGGCGGCACGTCGACGAACAAGCTGGCACGCGGACCGGCCGCGATCGCGGGCAGGTCTTCGAGCGCAACCTCCTGCACATGTTCGCCGGGAAGGCCGAGGTCGACCATGACGGTGACCTTCGTATCGTCGGGGAGGGTACGGGCGAGCACGGCGGCGAGTTCGTCGACGACGAGCGGGCGATCGAGCTGGGCAATCACCGTGGGAAGGTGGAGGGGTAGAGGGTCGGGCAGCTCGCGAGCGTCGAGTATCTGCAGGCCCCGTTCCATGGGATCGAGCTCCATCCGATCGAGAACCAGGTCGAGAAACGACTCCGCCGACCGCACCTCGAACGTCAGATCACGCTCCCGTGCAAGCCGCCGGACGCCGTCAACGGACCGCTCGGCGATGAGCGGGCTGCCCGGCACCGCGTACACGACGTCACCGTCAACTGCTGCATCGATGACCCACTGTGCCAGCCCCCGATACACAGCATTGAAATCTTCGGCGTCATAGAAGCGGTCGCCGAACTCCACATCACGGAGACCCTCGAGATCGACGGAGGCGGGATGATGCCGGGTCCGGACCAGGAGGCGGGTCTCGGGATCCTCGAGAGTCCGCCGCAAGTCGGACGGGATCCGATCGAGCCCGGCGGGCCCGAGTCCGACGATGGTGATCCGGCTCATTCTCCGTCCGGACGGGCGATACCGAGAGCTTCCCGGCTCCAGGTTCCAATACGGGGATCGACCTCGATCTCGGCGGTCCGCACCGCATCGTTGAACCAGGCACTCCACTCGGCCTCGACGATGGGATGCCAGCGGAAGCCGGTGAGCTGTGCCTGCGGATCGGGATGCGGAAGGTAGCGGGCCGGATCGCTCTTGAGCTGGTCGAGCGTCGGCGCATCCCGGCTGTCGACGATGATCACGTGATACCCGAAGGCCGTCTCGACCGGACCGAACACCTCACCGACCGGTGCGACCTGCACGGCGAGTCCGAACTCGGCGACCCACCGGTCCGTTGTCGCACAGGGCAGCGTGCCGCCGGTCGAGCCCGTGTCC
>JBFIQU010000158.1:0-5137 GCA_041609395.1 Acidimicrobiia bacterium
CATCGGCCTATGGCTCCACGGGGGACGCAGCATCCTCGGCGGCCTGGCCGGGGCTTACCTCGGAGCGGAACTGACCAAGCGGGTCGTCGGCTACCGGCTGAGCACCGGGGATTTGTTCGCTCCGGCGGTCGCGGCCGGCATGGCCATCGGCCGCATCGGGTGCTTCCTCACCGAGCAGGTCGGCACTGCCACGACGCTGCCGTGGGGCATCAGCGTCGGTTCCACCGTCGCGTCGCGCATCCCCATGTGCCCCGGATGTGAGGCCGGGACCGCGATGCATCCCTCGTTCCTGTACGAGATCGCCTTCCATGCCGCCATGTTCGTGATGTTGTGGAGGCGCCGGGATCGATGGGAGGTACGCGGCGATTCGTTCAAGGTGTACCTCCTCGGATACGGATTGTTCCGATTCGCGCTCGAGTTCGTCCGCGGCAACCCGGCGGTGTGGGCAGGGCTCAGTGCGTCGCAGCTGTTCCTCCTGGCGACAGTGCCTCTGCTCGCCGGGTATTTCCTGCGCCGCACCCGGCCCCGGATACCGGTGGGGAGTCCGGCATGAGCGACGACCGCACTCCGGAACGGGGAGAGAACGGCGGCGACGGTCGCAGCCCGTCCCCACCCGGCCGCACCAAGAGCCGTGATCGGTGGATCGGCGCCGGGCTGTTCTTCCTCATCGCCGCCGCCATCGGAGCGGTCGGCGGCCTGCTGGGAGCTCTCAACGTCGCTGCGGGCGGCATCGTCGCTCCGCTCCTCGCCGCGGTGGCGATCTACTGGCTCGACCGCAAGAGCCGCGACATGCTCCTGGGTTGCCTGCTGGCGTTCGCCGTCACTCTCGTGATCGCCGGCGGTGCCTGCGTAATCCTCATCGTGCAGTTCTCGAGGTCGTATTGATGGCTGCCGGAATGCCGGTTCGTTCGGAGCGGATCCTGCGCTACGTCCAGGCTTTCTGCCCGCACTGCCACCGCGAGGAGCCGTCGCGGCCGTTGCAGCTCGTCGAGCGCTGCAGCGGGTACCTGGCCGAGAGCGAGGACCGGGTGTGGCTCGTGCGGGGATGCAGTCGCCATGGACGAGTGGTCACGCTGTACGACGAGCGCCCCGACATCCTCGAGTACCTCGAACAGTGGACGGCGCCGACCAAAGTTCACGTCCCCGACACGGCCGGCAACTTCGATCCCGTGCCGGCCGCATACCTGCGCGGTCTCGGTGAGATGCAAACGCAGCACACGTGCATCCTCCTCGAAGACATCACCGAGTCGTGCAACCTGAAATGCCCGACGTGCTACGCCGGTTCGACACCGGCACTCAGCGGCATGGCCGCGGTCGACGACGTGCTTGCCAACATCGACCAGCGCATCGAGCGCGAGAACGGCAAGCTCGACGTCTTGATGATCTCGGGCGGTGAACCGACCATCCATCCCGACCTCCGCCCGCTGCTGGAAGCCGTCGTATCCCGCCCCATCACCCGGGTGATCATCAACACGAACGGCGTCGAACTGGCCCGCAACGACGCCCTTCTCGAGTTCCTTCGAGACCACCGGGAACGCATCGAGATCTACCTCCAGTTCGACGGCTTCCGGGCTGCCACCCACAAGCACCACCGCAACGCCGACCTCGGATCGATCAAGCAGGCCGCGGTGGTCCGGCTGTCCGACACCGGCGTGTTTACAACGCTCACGATGACGGCTGCGCTCGGGATCAACGACGATGAGATAGGCGATGTGGTTCGATTCGCCTTGGAGACACCCTACGTCGGCGGCGTCTCCATCCAGCCTCAGTTCGGCTCCGGACGCAGCACCGCCATCGACGCGATGGATCGGCTGACCCATACCGGGGTCCTGGCCCGGCTCGGGCCTCAGACCGATGACCTCGTCACGTGGCGAGACCTCACCGCCCTGCCCTGCTCTCATCCGCATTGCGCCTCTGTGGGGTACATGATCCGAGGGGACGACGACGGATGGCGGTCCCTCGTAGCCACCATCGGCCACGACCGCCTCAAGGATCACCTGGATCTCGTGTCGAACCAAATGGCCGGCGACGAGCTGCCCGCCACACTGCGCACCCTCGTCAAGGAATCCCTGCTCGGACTCCTGAGCGAACAGACTTCGCTGTCCCACCCGACCGTCACCGAACTGTTTCGCAACGTGTGCGAGAACTGCGACCTCGGCATGAGCACGCTGCTGCGCATGACCGGCAGAACGGGCAAGCGTCGTATGCGCGATCTTCTGGCGACCCGCATCAAACGAATCACGGTGAAGCCGTTCATGGACATCGACACGATGCTCGAAGAGCGATTGCTGCAGTGCTGCGTCCACGTCGGCACGCGTTCCGCCACCCAGGAACAGTGCGCCCCCTTCTGCGCGGTGCAGGCGTGGAGCCCCCTGGCGGAGATGAAGATCGCGTCCGCTCCCCGCCCCGGCCTGATCCCATTGGAGGTGGTCACGTGAGTACCGTCCGACCTCGCATCAACGAAGCCCGGGACGATTCCACCTTCGACCCCCTCCGGTTGTGCATCTTCACGACCATCGCCGTGATTGCCTGGATCGTCACTCCGCCCCTCGCCGCGCTCTGGTTCAGCGGAGTCGGGATCTGGGGTTACGCCCGGGCCCGTCGGGCCGGACTGCTGCGGTCGCGCTGCCTGCTGGGGGACACGCGGCTGGTGCTCCTCTACCTGGCCGCGGTATTCGCCGCCGCAACGTGGTTCTCGGTGCGGCAGCTGGTGGACTGGGTGGGATAGCTGGTAGCTACGGCGCTCGTGGGCGGGACGCGTCTCGGCAGCCGCGAGGCGCGAGCCACGGGAGTCGCGGGACGGGCGTCGGGGGTCGGTGCCCCCACCCTGCACCACGCACTCACGGTGAACTCGCTGCGCCCTCTTTGCCCTCACCCCGGCGACCTCTCCCTGAACGGGAGGGGTGAAGACGCGACCCGGCGTCGGGCGGCGGAGCCCTCAAACCATGCGCGGGAGGTACTCCTCCAGTTTGCGGAAGAACCGCGAGCGAGGCACGACATCGTCGGCACCGAGAGACCGCGCCCTGGTCATGGCGAAGTCGTCCACGTGCGGCCCGAACGCAACTACCCGGGTACGGGCAGGGGCGAGCCGCCGGATCGCATCATCGGCCCCCGGATGGGTGAGATCGACGAACGCCCGCACCAAGCCGCCGGCGGCGACCTCTGCGTCGACCTCCTCGAGCACCGTCACCGCCACGAAGCCGAGGCCGGTCGCACGCGCCGCTGACTCGATCGTGGCGCGGTCCATGAGGTTCGACCCCAAATAGCCGACACGGGGGCCCGGCGTTGCCGCGGCCGTCATCGCCGCCGCCTTGGCTGCGCCCCAGGTCAGGTGCGCCCGCCACACGTCCTCGCCCAGGTCGTGTGAGGAGGCCGGGGCCAGGTCGTACACGTCGCCGGGGAGGGCGCGCACCGCGCCCTCATCGCGCGGCGGGGGTTCGACCCCGGCTGCGGCCAGGGCCCGGTTGGGTTCGGCCAGCGCTTCCTGGAAGATCTCGAGCGGGGCGCGACGCTGGGTCGAAAAGGGCTCGTCGAACAGCCTCCCGAGCTGTTCGTCCAGCCACGCCGCACCCGACGCAACCGCCGCCTCCCACTGCGGGGGCAGGGCATACCCGCGCGCCTGCGCGGTTCGCGTCACGTAGGTCTCGAACGCCTCGAGCAGAGCGGAATGGAGCGCAGCGGCTTCGGGAACGGCCATGACCTCAGCTTATGACCGATGTCGGACCCAAAGAGCCGTACACTGCCGACCATGCGACGCTTGCTCATCGGAATCGCTGCGCTGGCCCTGATCGGCGCGGCTTGCAAGGCCGAAGCCAACGTGCTCTTCGAGGTACGGGCCGACGGCAGTGGAACCCTCGGCGCCGAGATCGGCTTCGACGACGAACTCATGGCGCTCATCGGCGACGAGAACATCGGCGAGGGGTTCTTCAACGACCTCGACGTCGCCGGCCTCGGGGAGGGAGTCACCGAACGCCGCGAAGGAGACTTCACGTACTTCACCACAACCTCTGAGTTCGCCAACCCCGAGGAACTCGAGGCTTTGATGGCGGCTGAGGACGACCTGCCCTTCGAAGGCAGTTTCGACGTCGAAATCGCCGACGACGAGATCCGCATCAACGCCGCCACTTCGGACACCAGCGACCTCGTCCAGTCCGATGCCCTGTTCGGATTCGACGAGTCGCAGCTGGAACAGTTCTTCAGCGCCCACATCCGCATCAAGGTCCCCGGCTCGGTCCAGAGCAATGCCGACCGCATCCGGAGCGACGGAACCCTGGAATGGGACATACCGCTCGACGGCGGGCCAATCGCCATCGAAGTCATCGCCGACATCTCCGAGGGAGGCGGCTTCCCCTGGCTGCCCATCGTCATCGTGGCTGCCGTCGTCATAGCTGCGGCGGCCGTCTTCCTCGTACTCCGCCGGCAACGCAGACCGGCGCTGGATATCCCAACCCACGGAGCGGCGCCGCCCGAACCGCCGGCCGAACCTCCCGTCGACGCGATGCCGTTCGACTCTGCGGCCGACACCGACGAGGAACTCCCGACCGCGGAGGCGTGAAGCGCCTGCTGATCGTCGATGTCATTCCGGGCCGGTGGCCGGACCCCTCGCACCTCCGGGCGCTCGACACGCTGATGACCCGGGTACGCATTGCCGCAGTCAGTGATGCCCAAGCCAGCGGAGTCGACGTGTGGACCGACCTGGAACGAGACGGTCTCGCCGGCTACTTCGAACGGATCGGCACCGCCGTCGACCTGGGACGTTCCCTGGATGCTGTTGCCGTGCGCCGTCTCGCCGGCACACTCGGTGTGGCAGCTCCGGCCTGCGTGGTGGCCACCGTCCGCAGCGCCCTCGCCTCAGCCCTCGAAGGGAGCGGGATCGACGTGCGCCTGATGGGCGAAGGTGACGACCTGGCCGGCGTTGTGGACTCGATCACCCGCTGAAGACCTGAACCGTCATCAGCCCGAGCGGGCCCTCGACGACCGCGATGCCGACACTCCGGAACCGGGGGTCGAGGATGTTGGCCCGGTGACCCTCCGAGCCCATGAGCCCGCTGTGGACTTCGGCGGCGCCGGCCGCCAGCGCCAGATTCTCGCCGGCAAGTTCGGGACGCAGACCGGCGGCACGCAACCGGTCGCCGAC
>JBFIQU010000159.1:0-5134 GCA_041609395.1 Acidimicrobiia bacterium
CCCTCGAAGGTGAGCAACGTGCCCGTGTACTCGGCCAGGAGGTCGATCTCACCACTCTTCAACGCGGGGTTCACCACCTCGCGAGAGCCGAGGTTGAACTTACGTTCGACCGGAAAACCGTTTGCTTCCAGGACCTGGGCGTAGATCTCACCGAGAATCAACTGTTCACCGAAATTCGTCGAGCCGACCGTGATGGTTGGACCCGTTTTGGGTTCACCCGAGTCGTCACCCGACCCGCAGGCGGCGGCAATGAGTGCCAGCGCCAGCAGGGCCGCCCCAACGACCCGGCTGCGGAGCAGCATCCGCATGGGTATCTCTCCTTCCTCAGAGATGAAACACGCCGGCGGCGAGGCCGGCGGTAGTGGAACAACGATAGGAACGTTGTGATTCCAGGGGAAACGCGATAGGAGGAGATCGTCTGAGCGGTTGTGGACGCCCGTCTCCCGTCTCCCGACGCCCGTCTCCCGTCGCGTATCGCTAACGCAGGATGGACTGCTCGAACTTCACAAGCATTTGGCGAACGCGTCGTACATTGGCCGCGGTCGTTGCGTGAGTCGCTTTCTCGACGTATCCAAGATCTCGACTAATGAGCAGCTGTGCCTCGAGTTCGTTGCTGGAGCCAAGGGCTATGCGAATGAAACGGGCGATGTCCCGCTGCGAAGCCCTTCCGCAACCCTCTGCGATGTTGGCGACGATCGAGATAGCTGAGCGGCGCAGCTGAGAGACCAGTCCGTAGCGCTCGGCGGTCGGAAACGATTGAGTCAATCGGTATACGTCCAGGGCAGTCGCATGAGCCATTTCCCAAACCTTCAAATTCCGGTAGTCCCTCATGTCTGGCAGTAGACCAACGACGCCGTCCCATCTCAAGATGTCCGACAGCTAGTGCCCGTCGGGAGACGGGTGGCGATCGCCTATGTCGCCGTCACCTCGACTGGTCTAGTGACGCGTTCACCGCCGCGTTGCATCCCCTCCGGAACAACCCTCCTCTCCAGCCTGCCGAACGCCAGCTCCGTGAGGACCGCCAGGAGCGCCACGAGCAGCGCGCCTGCGAAGATCGTCACGTTGTCGCGGATGGCGAAGCCGTCGATGATGTAGCGGCCGAGGCCGTTGTACGCGACGAGGGCCGCAAGCGGGGCAGTGGCGACGGCCTGGACTGCCGAGATCCGCAGGCCGGCGATGATCACGGGCGCGGCCAGGGGGAGTTCGATGGTGGTCAGGATGCGCGGTTCGGTGACACCCATACCCCGCGCCGCCTCGACCGTCCCCGGGTCGACTTCCCGTACCGCCGTGTAGGTGTTGGTGAAGATCGGTGGCAGCGCCAGCGCGAACAGGGCGACGAAGGCCGGCCAGAATCCGAGCCCGCTCGAGATCAGCGACGTGTTGCGGGCCAGGCGAATCGTGAACGGCAGGGCCAGCGCCAGGATCCCGAACGACGGCAGGGCCCGGCCGATGTTCACGATCCACGATGCCGCCAGCCCGCCGCGTCGGACGTGGCCGAAGTAGGCGCCGAGCGGAATCGCGATGACGGCTGCAGCGATGACGGCTGAGCCGGCGAGCTGAAGCGTCTTCCAGCCCCGGAACAGGTATCCCGTCTTGCCGTCCCAGTTCTCACCGAGCCACGTGACGACGTCGGCCGTGAACTCGATCACAGCGTTGCCCTCCGTCGTGACCACGGGGTGAGGGCTCGCTCCAGCAGCACCAGGCTCACGTCGGCGGCCACCGCCAGGATCACCGACAGCGCCGTCCCCAGAATGATCTCGGTGTCGAAGAACCGGTTGAGGCCACTCAGGATGAAGAACCCGACCCCGCCCTGGCCGATCAAGGCGGTTACCGTCACGAGCCCGATCGTGGTGACGGCCGCGATCCGGATCCCGGCGATGATGACCGGCAGCGCCAGCGGCAGTTCGATTTCGAGAAACAGCCGCCTCCGCCCGTACCCCATGCCGCGGGCCGCCTCTTTCACGGCAGGATCGACGCCGTCGATACCGGCGACGATGTTGCGGATGAGGATCAGCAGCGTGTACGACACGAGGCCGATCTCGGCCGTCAGGATCGTGAACCCGGTGATCGGCACGAAGAAGGCGAAGAGCGCCAGCGACGGGATGGTGTACAGCGCTCCCGTCACCCAGGTGATCGGCGCGTACGTGACACGAAACCGCAGCGCCACGAGCGCCAGCAGGAGTGAGATCACGAACCCGACGCCGAGCGCGATCCCGGTGAGGACCAAATGCTCGACGACCTTGTCACGGATGTCGTCGAGGTGGTCGAACACCCATGACCACCGGAAGAAGGCATCGGACGCCTGCGCCAGGGTCATTCGACGATCTTGTTGGAGATGGTGGCCACCGACAACATCCCGAGATAGCGGTCGCCGTCGAACACCGTGGCCACCCCGGTGTGGGTACTCACCACCGCATCGAGCGCCTCCCGAAGGGAATCGTCGACCTTGAGCCGGACCCGGAACGGTTTCGGCTCCACGCCGAGGGGACCGGCCTCCTCGAGCTCCGACAGCCATACCCAGCCGAGTAGCTCGCCTTCGTCCCGCAGGCCCACCCATTCGACGTCGTGCCCGGCCGCGACGGCACGGGCATCCTCGATCGTCGCTTGCAGCTCGACGACCGGACCCTGTTCCAGGGGAACGCTGTCGATCTTGATGAGGGAGAGCCGCTTGAGGCCGCGGTCCTGGCCGAGGAACTGTTCGACGAAGGGGTTGGCCGGCTGGGCCAGGATCTCGGCCGGCGGGGCGTACTGCTCGAGGATCCCCCCCACGTTGAGGATGGCCACCCGGTCGCCAAGCTTGATCGCCTCGTCGATGTCGTGGGTCACGAACACGATGGTCTTGCGGACCCGCTGCTGCAGATCCAGCAGCTCGTCCTGCAGCCGGGCCCGGACGATGGGATCGACCGCACCGAAGGGCTCGTCCATGAGCAGGACCGGCGGGTCGGCGGCGAGGGCCCGGGCGACGCCGACGCGCTGCTGCTGGCCGCCGGACAGCTCCGCCGGGTAGCGGTCGCGCATTCCAACGTCGAGACCGACGAGCTCGATGAGCTCGTCGACACGGTCGGCGGTGCGGGCCTTGTCCCAGCCGAGCAAACGCGGGACCGTAGCGATGTTGTCTGCGATGGTGCGGTGCGGGAAGAGTCCGATCTGTTGGATCACGTAGCCGATGCCGCGCCGCAGCTCGTGTGCCTGCATTGAAGTGATCTCGTGCCCGTCGACCCGGATCGAACCCGACGTCGGTTCGATCAGACGGTTGATCATCTTGAGTGTCGTCGTCTTGCCGCACCCGGACGGTCCGACGAGGACCGCGATCTCACCCTCCGGAATGTCGAAGCTGAGCGACGCGACCGCGGGCACGGATTGGCCCGGGAACGTCTTGGTGACGTCGGTGAGCGAGATCATGGAGTCGGGCATGGGCGGCCAGGCTAGGCCCGGGCCGACACTCAGACGAGAGCGATCAGTACGAGGGCAGAGCCGGCGGCGACCAAACCCCAGGCCTGCATCCAGTCGACGGCGTCGGGTCCGGGGTCGTAGTCGGTGAGGTCGGCGTTGGAGTGGGGACGCCACCGTCGCAGCCGATTCGCCACCAGAAGGCCGATGAGCACGGCGGCGGCACCAAGGGTCGTGAGCGCAATCGTCGTCATGGCGGTCTCGTAGCGGACCGCATCGAGGGTAGGAGGTCGGGCAAATCCGTGCCCCGCAGACCCGGGCCGACTTTTCGCGCCTAGGTGACGCGCGACGTATCCGGCTCTTCCGGTGCGAATCCGCCGGACTCGACGACGGCCGCACAGCGCGCCGCAGCCTCCCACACGTCGGCGTATCGAGTCGTCAACGGGCTCATGCCGAACCGGATGAGGTCCGGCGCCCGGAAGTCGGGTACGACGTTCCTATCGATGAGGGCTCGTGCGATGCCGTAGCCGGCAGCATGTCGCAACGTCACGTGGGCACCGCGGGCGAATGGGCCGCGCGGTGTCACGATGTCGAATCCGAGGTCCCCGAGTTGCTCGCCGCAGAGAGTTATGAACATGGTGGTCAGCCGGCGCGCCTTGTCGTGGATCGCGTCGACCGTTGCCTCCGCGGTCAACTCGATGCCGGCCCGGGCGGCGGCCAGCGAGAGAATTGCCGGGGTACCCGTGGCGAAACGGCGGATATCGGGCGCCGGACGGTAATCCGTCTCGAATGCGAACTGGTCGGCATGTCCGAACCACCCCTGGATCGGCTGCTCCAGGTGCTGCTGGAGATCCCGCCGTACATAGAGGAAGGCTGGCGATCCCGGTCCACCGTTGAGGTATTTGTAGGTGCACCCGACCGCCAGGTCGGCGCCGCTGGTGTCGAGCCGGACGGGGAGGACACCGGCCGAATGGCTCAGGTCCCACAACATGAGCGCACCGCCGCCGTGCGCCAGCTCGGTCAGCGCCGTCAGGTCGGCGCGAAACCCCGACTTGAAGGCGACGTGCGACAGCGACACCAGCGCCGCCCCGGTCACGTGCAGTCCCATGTTCTCGGGGGTGGGCCCGGTGTCGTGGTCGGTGTCTACGAGGCGAAACTCCCGGCTGTGGTGCGAAGCGACGCTGCGGAGGACGTAGATATCGGACGGGAAGTTGGAGGTGTCGGTCACCACGGCACCGTCCCGCGCCGCCACGGCGGCGGACGCCAGCTTGTAGAGGTTGATGCTGGTCTGGTCGGTCAGCACCACTTCGCCGGGTGAGGTGCCGATGAGCGGGGCCAGCACGTCGCCGGTGCTCACTGCGAGATCGAGCCAGTGGTGCCAGGAGCGGACCAGCCCGGCGGCCCAGTCGGTCGCGGCGGCGCGGGTCACCGCGTCGAGGGCCGCCTGCGGCGCCATGCCGAGCGAGTTGCCGTCCATGTAGACGAGGTCGGGATCTGTGATGACGAACCGCTCGCGGTATGCGGCGAGGGGGTCGGTTGCATCGAGGGCTTCGGCGTCGGAGCGGCGCAGCGGGTTGGCCATGGGGCGAGAGTAGGAGTTGCAGGTTGCCGGTTGCCATTCTTCACCTCTCCCTATCCAGGGAGAGGTCGCCGCCGGAGGCGGCGGGTGAGGGTTTGGGAGAAGAAGTGCGGTGTGGGGTGACGTTCGACCCTCACCCCAGCCCTCTCCCTGTCCAGGGAGAGG
>JBFIQU010000160.1:0-5130 GCA_041609395.1 Acidimicrobiia bacterium
CTCACCACCGCAGGGGATCCGCTCCCGGGGGCACGCGTCGCCTTCAACGGCGAGGAGATGTGGACGAACAGCTTCGGTACGTTCATCTTCAATCGGGCGGTACCGGGGTCCATCACGGTCACCAGGCCGGCCTGGTTGCCGACCACCGTTGAGTGGTCCGGGGCCCCCAGCACCATCGAGGTCGATCTCGAGCCGCGCATGGTGCGAGCGTTGAGTGTCAACGGCCCGTCGGCAGGCGACGTGGACGTGTGGAACAGCGTGCTGGAACTGGCGGAGACGTCGGGTGTCAATGCCCTGGTGGTCGACACGAAGGACGAGGTCGGCACCGTGATGCACGCATCGAAGGTCACGACGGCACGGGAGATAGGCGCGGTCAGGGCCTTCTACGACCTCGGCAAGGTGTTGCGGGACATGGATGAGCGGGGCCTGTACAAGATCACCCGGATCACGACGTTCCAGGACACACCGATGGCGGAGGCGTATCCCGAGCTCGCGGCACGCGATGCCGAGACGGGGGGGATCTGGCGCAACAACAAGGGCGAAGCGTGGATGGACCCGACCGACCGCGGAGCCTGGGAGTACCCGCTCGAACTCGCCGTCGAAGCGTGCGAGGCCGGCTTCGACGAGATCCAGTTCGACTACGTCCGTTTCCCGTCCGACGGACCGATTTCGAGGCTCGCCCTCGACGGGCCCTACAACGAAACCAACCGGGTGGCCACCATCTCCGCCTTCCTGGAGGAGGCGCGTTCCCGGCTGAACCCTCTGGGGTGCGCCGTCGCCGCCGACATCTTCGCCATCGTCGTTTCGATCCGGGACGATCAAGGAATCGGGCAGCGGCCGGAAGAGCTTTCGCTCGCCGTCGACGTTCTCAGTCCGATGATCTATCCGACCCATTACGGGAGCGGCTGGCTCGGACTCGACAACCCGAACGACCACCCCTCCGTCGTGGTCGGCCAGGCACTCGATTCCGGCCTGGGTCGTCTGCAAGGCCCGGCGATCATGCGGCCCTGGCTGCAGACCTCGACGTACGGAGCCGAGGAGATCAAGATCGAGATCGGCGAGGCGGAACAGCGCGGCGTCGGATGGATGCTGTGGAACTCGCTCACCCGGCACAATCCGGACGCTCTTCCGCCCCCCGAAACAGAGTGACCGCCGCCACGCTCGCGGCCCTCCAAATGGAGGTCACCGCCTGCCGCCGCTGTCCTCGCCTGGTCGCATGGCGGGAGCACGTGGCAACCGTTAAACGGGCCGCGTTCCGGGATGAGGAGTACTGGGGAAAGCCGGTGCCCGGTTTCGGCGATCCCGACGCGCGGCTTCTCATCGTGGGACTGGCCCCGGCGGCACACGGCGCCAACCGGACGGGAAGGATGTTCACGGGAGACCGGTCGGGGGATTGGCTGTACGCCGCGCTGCATCGGGCCGGGTTCGCGTCGCAGCCGGCGTCCGTGGCGCGTGACGACGGGCTCGAGTTGTCGGACGCCTTCGTGACGGCACCCGTGCGGTGTGCACCGCCGGCCAACAAGCCGACCACCGACGAACGGGACAATTGCCATCCGTGGCTCGTGCGCGAGATCGGACTCCTCCCAGCAGTCGAAGTCGTCGTCTGCCTCGGGAGCTTCGCGTACACGCAGGTGTGTCGGCTGGCGGGAGAACTCGGCTACTCGATACCCCGGCCCCGCCCGCGGTTCTCCCACGGCGTGGAGGTGCCGACCGGCGGGCGCTGGACCATTCTCGGCAGCTATCACCCCAGCCAGCAGAACACGTTCACCGGGAGGCTGACCGAGCCGATGCTCGACGCCGTTTTCGATCGCGCCCGGGCCCTCATCGCCTGAGGACCATTCATTTGCCCAGGAGCCGGGCACCGATATCCTGTTGTCCCCGAGGAGGTTCCTTGCTCCCACTCAACCGTGATGCTGTCGATTCGCTCGCCCCTGCTGCCCCGGGCTGGGTGCGTGACCTCCGAACGCGTGCGGTGGAGGTGTACGAGAAGCTCGAAATGCCCACGGCGGTCGAGGAGGTGTGGCGGTACCTCGATCTCGATTTCGACCTGAGTGACTTCCATGTGGCCCAGGAGCCGGGGCCGGAGCTGGAGCCGGATGCCGAGGTGAATGCGGCGCTGGCGAATGCGGCCGGCCGCGCGATGGTCGTCGACGGCACGACGATTGCAATCGACGGACCCGGAGCCGACGTGGTGTTCGCGGCGATTGGCGATGCCGTCGAGTCGCACGAAGGCCTCGTACGCGGGGCATACCTGCAAGGGTTTGCGCCCGACGACGACAAGTTCTCCGCCGCTCATCATGCCTTCGGGCACGACGGCGTCTTCCTGTACGTGCCGTCGGGCCGTGCCATCGAAGAACCGTTCCACATCGAGGTCCAGGCCACGGCGCCCGGATCGGTCTCCTTCCCGCACTTGACGATTGTCGTCGAGTCGAACGCGCAAGCAGATGTCGTCGTGGACATGCGGTCGGCGCCCGGTGCGGAGCTCCTGATCGTGCCGCAGATCGAAGCCTCGGTGCGGGACGGCGCCCGGCTGCGGCTCACCACCTTGCAGGCCCTCGATCGTACTGCGAGCGTCGTCGGACGCCAGCGGTTGACCGCCGGACGCGACGCGACCGTCCGCTTCGGCGAGGTCGGTCTCGGTGGAAGCCTCAGCCGGCTGCACCTCGTGGTCGACCTGATGGGAAGGGGATCGTCGGCCGACATCGTGGGCGCGTACTTCGGGGATGAGGATCAGGTGCTCGACTACCGGTACTTCATGAACCACATCGGTTCGAACACGACATCGGACATGTTTCTCAAAGGTGCCGTCGAGGACCGTGCCGAGTCGGTCTTCACCGGCATGATCCGAATCGAAGAGACGGGCCAGCGCACCAATGCGTTCCAGACGAACCGCAACCTGGTTCTCTCCCAAGGAGCGAAGGCCAACACGGTGCCCAACCTCGAAATCCTCGCCGACGATGTGCGGTGCGGACACGGTTCGACCGTCGGGCCGCTCGACGAGGAGCAGCGCTACTACTTGATGAGCCGGGGTCTCGACCGGGACCGTGCCGATCGACTCCAGGTGCGCGGGTTCTTCGAGGAGGCTCTCGGCAGACTTCCGCAGCAGGCGGTCGCCGATGCCGTCAGGGGTCGCGTCAACGCCAAGTTCGTTGCCGCCCAGGAAGCGGGCCGGGTATGACCGAGCGCATCCGTATCGGTGCCCTGGGTGAGCTTCCCACCGGCCGCGGAATCCGTGTCGAAGTCGCCGGCCATCGCATCGCCGTGTTTCGCATCGGAAATGACGTCTATGCCATAGGTGACCGTTGTAGCCACGCCGAAGCGTCGCTGGCCGAAGGCGAGGTCTTCGATCACGAGGTCGAATGTCCCCGCCACGGGTCGGAATTCGATATCCGCACCGGCGAGCCGGGTTCCCTGCCCGCAACACGTCCCGTTCCCGTGTACCGGGCCGAGGTCGACGACGAGGGTGTCTATCTGGTGCTGCAACCGGTGGAGGAGGAGGTCCGATGACGACGGCCCTGACCGTACGGGGGGTGGTCGCTCACCTCGGCGAACTCGAAATCCTGCGCGGGGTCGACCTCGAGGTCCCGTTCGGTGAGGTCCATGCCCTCATGGGCCCCAATGGTTCGGGCAAGTCGACGCTGTGCCACGTTCTGATGGGCAAGGGCGACTACACCGCCGAAGGCTCTGCCCTCGTCGACGGAACCGAGATCATGGGCGCGCCGGTAGATGAGCGAGCCGAAGCAGGCCTGTTCGAGACCTTCCAGTATCCGGTGGAGATACCGGGGGTCTCGCTCCGTGAGCTGATCCGTGAGATGGCGGAGACGTCCGTCGACCCGGGTGCGTTCGTGGCCCGGGCTGAGGAGGCCGCCGCCCAGCTCGGCATGGAGCGGTTTCTCGATCGCCCGGTCAACCAGGATCTGTCCGGTGGCGAGAAGAAGCGATCGGAGATCTTCCAGCTTCTCGCTCGCCAACCCAAGGCCGCGATCCTCGACGAGATCGATTCCGGCCTCGACATCGATGCCGTGCGAGAGGTCGCCGAAGCCGTCGAGGCCATACGCAGCCCGGAACTCGGTGTGGTCATGATCACCCACTACAGCCGCATCCTGAAGTACATGGACGTCGACCGCGTTCACATCATGCTCGGCGGCAAGATCGTCCAGTCCGGAGGCCGGGAGGTCGCCGATCACCTCGAAGCCCAGGGCTACGAGCAGCTGCGTGAGCAGTTCGGCATCACGCCGATCGGCGGCGCCACCCCGGAACCGGATCCGTTCGCCAGCCTTTAGAGCCGTTTGCCGACGTCCGTAGCTACGAGGGCCTCTGCTTCCACAGCGGGTCGGGCCGGTAATCTCATCTGGAGATCTACGAAAGGCCTGCGATGCGAATCGAGCGCGACTCGATGGGAGAGGTGAAGGTCCCGGAAGGGGCCTACTACGGAGCATCAACCCAACGAGCGGTAGACAACTTCCCGATCAGCGGTATCAGGTTCGGGCGGCGCTTCATCTGGGCGCTCGGCCTCATCAAGTCCGAGGCGGCAAAGGTGAACGAGCGGCTGGGCTTCCTGGAGGAGGCTGCGGCCGCGGCCATCGTCCAGGCGGCCGATGAGGTCATGAGTGGCGGGCTCGACGAGCAGTTCGTCCTCGACATCTTCCAGACCGGGTCGGGGACGTCGACGAACATGAACGCCAACGAAGTGATCGCCAACCGTGCGACGGAGATCCTGGGCGGCGAGCTCGGCAGCAAGCTGGTCCACCCCAACGACCATGTGAATGCCGGTCAGTCGTCCAACGACGTCATCCCCACTGCCATGCATGTCGCCGCCGTTGCGGCACTTCGCGAAGACCTGATTCCGGCCCTCGATCGCCTCGCCGCGGCGCTTGGTGCCAAGGCGGAACAGTTCGATGACGTCATCAAGTCGGGCCGGACCCACCTCATGGACGCCACCCCGGTTCGGCTCGGCCAGGAGTTCGGCGGCTTTGCCCAGCAAGTCCGGTACGCGTCGAAGCGCGTGCAGGCGGTGGTGCCGGAACTCGAGGAGCTCGCGTTGGGAGGCACGGCCACCGGGACCGGAATCAACGCACCGGCCGGTTTCGCGGCGGACGTCATTGCGGCGATGGCCGAGCGGACCGGATA
>JBFIQU010000161.1:0-5117 GCA_041609395.1 Acidimicrobiia bacterium
GATCCGCGCATCGAATGCGCCCCTCCCGACCTACCTGCCCGGACTCGACCGGCTCGTGCTCACCGACCCCATCGACGGCACCGTGCGGCTCGTCGACACGAGGTCGGGTGCCGACGTCTCCCGAATCCCGGGTACGTTCGCCGGCGGCGTATTCGATCAAGGACCCTGGCAGTACGCGACGAGTCGCTGGATTCCCGACGGTGCCTTCTACGTCAACGAGGCCTACCTGGACCCGACCGGCTCCGTGCTGGTGGCGTGTTGTCCCGCGGCGACCCTGTGGGACCTCGACGCACAACAGGGCGCCGCCACCGCCGGCTTGGACCTCGGCGGCATCCTCTCCGTCCTCGCGGTTGCCGGGGACGGCAGCATGCTCACGGTCTCGCCCGATGGAACGGCGACACTCCTCCCCGCCACCGACCCGGAAGCCGGCGTCATCCTCGGTGACAACGTCCACGCCGTGGCGGCGGCGCAATCCCGGTTGGCTACGGCAGATGTCCAAGGCGTAACGATCTGGTCTGCCGCAGGACGGGCCCTAGCAACCCTTCCCGAATCGGCAGGGACCGACCACATCGCCTTGGACGGAGACGGAACCAGGCTGGCGGCAGCCACCGGGAGGCGCCTGCGGATCTGGAATGTCGACGACGGGACCCCTCCCGTCGAGTTCACGATCTTCAATCAGATCGACGCCGTCGCCTTCAGCGCCGACGGCAACCGGCTCCTGACCACGGGTACGGGGGGCGTCATCGAAGCCTGGTCGGTCACCGACGGAACCAGTCAGGGCAGCTGGTTCCTCGGCATCAGCCAGAAGGCCGGATACCTGGCGGTGAACCCCGACGGACGCTCCATCGCCGCGGTCCTCGATAGCGGCACGGTGCAGCTCATCGATGCCACCGGAGCGACCCCCACCATTGAAGCCGCCGTTCACGATCTCGACGGTACCGCCGTCGCGTTTTCGGCGGATGGTGATCTCCTGGCCACGGGCAGCCTCGACGGCACCATCGCCGTCCTGGACGCCGATACGCTCGAGGAACGCTTCCGGATCGCCGGGTACGACCCGGTCGTGGCGGTTGCGTTCACTGCCGACGGCGCATCGTTGATCGTTGGCGATGCAGGAGGGCTCATCAATGCCTTCCCCGTCACCCTGAGCGGACTGATTACCCAGGCAAGGACCCTTTTGGACCGCGACCTCACCGAGGCGGAGTGCCTGCGCTACCTCCGGGAGCCGTGCGGCTAGAGCGCCGCCGCGCCGGGTACTACTCGTCGTCCTCGACCGGGATCCGCACCGGGCCCTTGGATTCACCGGTCGCTGCATCGGGATGCCGGGCCGCATTGATCTCGGACAGGAACGCGGCGAACCCGGCCAGCACCTCATAGCCGGCCTTCACGAAGTGGATACCGGCCTTGCGCAGTCCCGCCTCGGCGGCTTCGCGCAGGTCCCTGTCGTCGGGCCGGGTTGAGTCGTCAGGAGGCATCGTCGTCACCGAACGCTACCCGCAATAGGCCGCCGCTCAGTTGCGCCCTCCGGACCTGACGCCGCTTCAACGAGTCGGGCAGCACGAAGGACCGCCGGTATGGCCCCACGGTGATGTAGAGCTCATCGCCGTGGCGCATCACATCGACGTCGCTGCGCTCCGCAAACGGGACGGCAAGTACGAGGACGACCTGACCGCCGTCTTCCTCGACGTGGAACGGCCGGGTGTGGGTGAGCCGGGTCATCGGATCGATCTCGCCGTACAGCTCCTCGCCGAGCACCCGCAGGCGGTCGACACCGACCATCTCCTCGTCGAACAGCCGCAGCGTCTTGACTTCCACATCGGCAAATCCCTCGTGCACCGTGTCCAGGTACTCGGCCTGCAGCTCCTGCCACCGCTTGAAGTAGGGGTCGGTCACCTCGTCCGGGATTACCCGGTTCACCACGGCCGCATCGACGGCGTAGCCGAACAGGCCGAGGTAGGTGTAGGTGCGCCGCGCTTCGGCGATCACCATCTTCTCCGCATTCATCACGAGACGCACACTCGTGACGTCTGGATCGCCGAGCAGACGCCGGATACCTTCCAGGCGGAGGTAGAACGACTCGACGGCTTCGAAGACGCTGTCGTCGGCAATGGGCATCGATGTGACCTTGTTGAGCACCGGACGCACCACCTTGGCGATCCGGCGGCCCGACGGGAAGATCTTCTGCATGTACCACTCGAGCAACTCGGGGAGGGACAGCAGCCGCAGCGTCTCGGCGGTCGGCGCACAATCCACGACGATGGCGTCGTAGTCGCCCGACTCGGCCTGGGCGCGGACCTCGGCGAGGGCGAAGAGCTCGTCCATGCCGGGGAACACGGACAGTTCCTCGGCTTCGATTCCCTGGAGTCCACTCCAGTCGAACAGCTCGATCAGGTGGTCGCGAACCGCGCCCCACGACTCCTCGAGACGCTCCTGCGCATCGATCTGTTCGCCCCACAGCAGGGGAGCGATTTGCGTCGCGGTATCGGCCAGGGGAATGTCGAAGGCGTCGGCGAGGCTGTGCGCCGGGTCGGTCGACATCACCAGCGTGCGATGACCGGCCTCGGCGGCACGGAGGGCGGTAGCAGCGGCGACCGTCGTCTTACCGACTCCCCCTTTGCCGGTGACGAGCAGGATGCGCATCACTCGACTCCGGCGAGTTCCTCCACACGCCGCTTGAGGTCACGAAGGGCCGTGGTGACGATCTGCTTCTCCGCCTGCTTGCGAAGGAATCCCGGAACGCTGAATGCAGGCGCTACGGCCAGCGAATAGACGATCTCGGTGGCGCCGTCTTCGAGTTCGTTGAACTCGTAGGAGCCCTGCATCTCCTCGATATCCGGACCCGGCTCGGCGGTCCAGGTCATGAGGTTCGGCGGCTCGTACTCGTACTGCAGGACGTACTGAATCCGTTTGATCATCCCGTCCACGACGAAGCGGACCCGGATCGCCCGGTCGTCCTCGTCGGTTTCGAGGACCTCCACTTCCTTGACCGCCGACGCCCAGTCGGTATAGCTCTCGACGTCGGCAGCGACGGCGAACGCCTCCGCCGGTGGCGCGGACGTCTCGATGCTGCGCACGGTGCCTTCCATGGGTCCTCTCCGCAAGATCTCCGGTTCCTCAGGGTAGCGATGGCGCGCCCGCTGTAGGGCGTTCGGCGATGATGACGTCGAATCGCAAGGTGTATTCGACGATCTCGTCGCCGCCGGGGTACGCCGCGTCGAAGACGGCCAGTCCTTCGGCTCGTGCGTCGTCACCGAGCAGCTGCCACGAACTGATGAAGCCCGCCACCATCGCTTGCCGCCACTGCCGGGCCGTCATTCGTTTCCGTTCGATCTCGATCTCGTGGCTGACGGGGCGGAAGCCGTGACCGCCGGCGGCGGCCGCCAGCCCCGCCGGATCGGGGAATCGAGCCGTGTCGATCCTGGCGACATCCGGAAAAAAGCGTGTGGTGAACGACGTTTCGAAGTGGGTGCGGCCCATGGTCCAGATCCACAGCCTGCCGCCGGGTCGCAGCACCCGGTATGCCTCAGATAGGAACGAGGCCGGCTGGAAGTAGTGGATCGCCAGATGTGAGTACACGACGTCGGCGCGACCGCCGGCAACGGGCAACGCCTCGCCGCGACCGGCAACGACCGGGGCCCGGCGCTGCGCCCTCTTCAGCATCGTCATCGTCGGATCAACGACCACCACGGAATGCCCCGCAGCCGTGAATTCCGCGGCATGGTCGCCGGGACCGCCGCCAACGTCGAGCACGAGCCGGTCCGGCCCCAGTCCGGCAACAGCCCGCCCCGGCCGTGCCCTGGCGGCTTCGGTCGCGGGGCGATAGCGATATCCGGCCGCCAGCGCATCGAGATCGACCTCAGTCATGGACGACGCCGCGACCGGTCGCCCGGAAATATCCGACGTTGACCGAGCGCGTTGCACCGATCCGCCACCGGCTCGCCTGCGGCTGATGGATATCCCCGAAGTAGTGGTACGGGGGTTGATGGCTGAGGAGATAGTCGAGGATCGCTTCCGATCCCTTGACACGCCCCCCGATCACGTCCTGGGACAGCGCCGGCACTGCGGGCGGCAAATGGGAGCACAGGACGTCGACCGGCCCTATCTGATCGAGCTTGGCGCGCATCGTTGCGTCATCGACCTCGCCGGGGAGACCGAGGGCCGTTGGCATCCCGCCTCCGGCGAACCCGAACCGCCGACCTCCGATGACGACGGCTTCGCCGTCGACGTACCTCATACCCTCCGGCAGGCAGGATTCGAGGAGTTCGGGTCGGTCGACGTTGCCGTGCGTGGCGTATCCGACGGCACCCGTCAATGCCTCGCCGACGGCCCGGTACTCATCTCGTATTGCGGTGTCGAACCGCACCCCGACCTCGTGTTCACGGCCGGCGATCGCAGACCGCCACAGCGCCCGGGCGGCGGCCGGGTCGCCGGCGGCGCGCAGGCGAATCATCTCGGCGACGAACTCCCGGCCGTTGATGTCGGCCACGATTCCCTCGAGCGTTCGGTAGTCGATGAAGTTGATGAGGTCGCCGAGTATCAGCAGAGTCCCCCCGGCGGCCGCCACCCGTCTGAGATGCGCGGTGGCCCCATGAACGTCGGCGATGAGACGGATCACGGCTCACCGCTCCGCAGCTGCCGGTGGGCGTACCAGGCCCCGGCGACCGCGCCGCCGATCGCGGCCGAGACGTGGGCAGCAACGCTCCATCCGGCGAACCGGGCCGAAAGACCCGCCATGCCCGATGCAATCGCAGCGGCGGCCGTGATGGCCTGCACCCGACCCGACCGCTCCCCCGCATGCGTCGCCACATACGCCGTCAGGCCGACGAAGCCGACGAGCAGGACGACGCCGTATATCCCGGTCATCGGGCGGGGCTTGCGCAATTGCGCTCCGGACTGCTGAACGTGGCTCGTAGCACCATTCGACTGCGGCATCGTAGGTGGCAGCGACGCCGGGTACGTCGGGCGCAGCAGCTCTGCCTCACCGGCCGGCGCCGCCCTTGGTTTCCCGGTCATCGGCACCCAGCGCCGATGCGATCTCGTCGGCGACCTCCGGTTCCTTCTCGACGGCGGCGGCCGAGCGCAACGCCGCCTGCGCTGCCGATCCGCCCAGACGCCCGAGC
>JBFIQU010000162.1:0-5112 GCA_041609395.1 Acidimicrobiia bacterium
GGCGTTCAGCTTGAAATAGTGCTGCTGGGCGAGGATCTCGGTGGGAGCCATGAAGGCGCCCTGGTAGCCGCCCTGAATCCCGGCCAGCAACGCGGCCATCGCCACGACGGTCTTGCCGGAACCGACTTCACCGATGAGCAACCGGTGCATCGGGTGAGGCCGGGCCAGGTCGGTCAGGATCTCACCGACGACACGCTCCTGCCCCGTCGTGAGCCGGAACGGGAGGGAGCCCACGAAGTGATCCAGCAGTTCACCGTCGACTTCGTGCGGAATACCTTTCTGCTCGTCGATCTGACGCCGCTTGCGGAGCGCCAAGGCAACTTCGATTCGGAAGAGCTCGTCGAAAACGAGGCGATTGCGGGCCGCTTCTGCCTCTTCCAGGGTTTCGGGGAAGTGCACCGCAGCGATGGCGGCGTCGCGACCCATGAGGTCGAGCCGATCCAGCAGCTCGTCCGGAAGCGGATCAGAAATCGGTCGCGACCGTTTGAGGGCGTTGTGGATCGCCCTCCGCAGCACCCCGGGCTGTACGCCTCCGACCGTGGGATGGATCGGAACGACGCGTCCCGTGATCAGCGACTCGCCGGGCTTGTCGAGGACGTCGACCGCTGGTGAGCTCATCTGGCGTTTGCCGCGATATCGCTCGACCTTCCCCGACAGCGCCACCTCTCCTGCGGCTTTGAGCTGCCGCTCCCGGAACGGCTGGTTGAACCAAACCGCAAAGAGATACGACGACCCGTCGTAGATCGCCGCATCCACGATCACCATCCGGTTCCGAATCCGCCGCACCTTCACATCGGTGACCTTGCCGATGACCGTGACCTCCTCACCGACCGGCACCTCGCTGAGCGGGACGATGCGCGACCGATCGACGTAGCGACGGGGAGCGTGGAGGAGGAGATCGGCGACGTGCCGGATGCCGGCCTCGCGCATCTTGGCGGATCGCTTGCCCCCGAGCAGGCTGATCTTGTCCAGATCCGTTTCGGTCAGGTAGGCGAGGCTGCGTCCGCTCACTCCTCGTCCCCCGCCTCCGGCGTCCGGGCCGGCAAGATCTGCAGAAGCGGGGGAACGTCGGTGGCGGCCGCGACCGACACGAACGACCCCAGCAAGAGAACCAGCCCTGCGGCGCCGGCATCGACCACACCCGCACGCCGCAGCACCGGAAGGAGGGCGGGTGTCGTGTGAAGCGCCGAAACCGCCCGGTCGTGCGCCGCCCGCAACGTGCCCGCCGCATCATCGGACCGAGAGGCGGCACCGGCTGCGGCGGCGTCGGCGACGGTGAGGATCGTTCCCTCGACGGGGCCTGCAACGGCGGCCCGCGCTGCCGTTGCGGCGGCCTGCATTGCGGTCGTGACCGTGGCGGCGTCGATCGTTGCTGCCGTTCCCAGTGCGCTGATGAACGCGCTGAGGAACTGGGCGATGATCATCCCGCTGTAGCCACGTGCCCCGTGGAGGGCCGCCCGTTCCATGCGGTCGGCGAACTCTGCCGCGGTCGCGGCGGGGCCGGCGGCGTCGGCGAGCGCCTCCACGGTTTGCGTCAAATTCGTGCCGGTGTCGTGGTCCGGGATCGGGAACACGTTGATGCGGTTCAAGTCGTCGCGATGGCGCCGCAGGTCCTCGAGGTAGAGCAGCATGACCTGCTTGATGTCGTCGATGCGCAGCATTGCGTGTCCCCGTGGAGTCCTGCGAGGATACCGAGCAACACGCCGCCGGCTACCGGCCTCGGCCTGCGCCCGGAGTCGGCCCCCATCCTCCCGGCTGCTATCCTCCCCGTCTCCGGAGGTCTCCCCCATGTCAATGAAGTGTGAAGTATGCGGTCGTAAGCCCTGGGTGGGGAAGCAAGTCAGCTTCTCCCACAAGCGGTCCAGCCGGCGCTGGATCCCGAACATCCAGCGGGTGCGCGTGAAGCACGGCAACAACTCGAAGCGGGTCAGGGTGTGCACGTCGTGCATCAAGGCCGGCAAGGTCGAAAAGGTCTGACCCATGCAGGGCGTGGTGAAGACGTACGATCCCACGACCGGCATCGGCATCATCGTCACGGAAAGCGACCGGAGCGAGGTGTACCTTCGCCCCGGGTCGCTCGACGGAAGCGTGTTCCGCACGCTCCGCCAGGGTCAGCGAATCGTTTTCGACACCGTAGAAGACCAGGGCAAGAGTTTCGCCAGCGACATTCGTCTCGGCTCCGACGGATATTGATCCGCGACGGGCCGCAGGCTGCGTCGTCTGAGTAAGATCCCGTTTGTTACCCCACGAGGAGGAACCGTTGGTCGAGGCCTACATCTTGATCCAGACCGAAGTCGGCAAGGCAGCATCAGTGGCGCAGCAGGTTGCTGCCATCGAGGGCGTTCAGGCAGCCGAGGCGGTGACCGGCCCCTACGACGCCATCGTCCACACCCAGGCTCCGGACGTCGACTCCCTTGGAAAGCTGGTCGTCGCCAAGATCCAGTCGATCGAAGGCATCACGCGGACCTTGACCTGCCCGGTCGTGAAGCTGTAACCCCAGCCATCAAGAAGATCGAGAAGATCGAGGAGGGGCGCGGCACGGCGCCCCTCTTCACGTCAGCGCCAGCTTCACCAGTTCGTCGCAGAGCTGTGCATAGGTCATGCCCGACGCCTGCCACATCTTCGGGAAGCCCGAAATCGGTGTGAATCCCGGCATCGTGTTGACCTCGTTGATGAGGAAGCCGCGACCACCCTGCTCGAAGAAGAAATCGACTCGTGCCAATCCACGCAGCTCGAGAGCGGTGAAGGCCGCCGCCGCCATCCCTCGGACCCGGGCGGTCTCGGATTCGGTGAGATCGGCCGGTGCCACGAACCGTGACGTGGAATCGTGGTATTTGGCGTCGTAGTCGTACCACTCACGTTCGATGACGATCTCCCCGGGCAAGGACGCTCTGGGGCCTTCGAGAACGGCTACCTCGATCTCGCGACCGGCGACCGTCTCTTCGACGATGGCCTTGGGGCCGAACGCAAGGGCGTCTTCGAGCGCCTGTTTCACATCGACGTGAGTTGCCGCCTTCGAAACCCCCACCGACGACCCGAGGCGCGCCGGCTTGACGAACACCGGGAGGCCCAGGGATTCAACGACCCCGTCGACGATCGCACCGGGGGTGAGAGCCCAATCGGCGGCGCGGACGACGCGATAGTCGGCGGACGGCAGCCCGGCCTCGGCGAACAACCGTTTGGCGATGTCCTTGTCCATCCCCACCGCCGATCCGAGGACATCCGAGCCGACATACGGAATACCGGCGATCTCGAACACCCCCTGAATCGTGCCATCCTCACCGAACGGACCGTGAAGAACCGGGAACACCACGTCGAAGCTGCGAGGGCCGTCCGGGGTGATGATGCGGCCTGATGGGATTTCGAGGTGGCACCGGGCTCCGGCGGTGACAAAAGGACGCGCCGTCGGATCGGCCAGGCACCATTGTCCGGTACGGTCGATGCCAACCGGAATCACAGAGTGGCCACCGCCGCTCAGAGCATCGAAAATGGCAACGGCCGAGACACACGAAACCTCATGCTCGGCGGAACGACCACCGAAGAGAAGAAGAACCCGAGCCATCTGTTGGAGCATACCGTGACCCCTCCAGAGCGAGGCGCCTCAGCGGTCGAGGAGCGATCACCGATCGTTGCTCTTCGCGAGAACGTGGTCTACATCGGCCTCGGGGTTTCGGTCGTCCTGTTCACGGGGCTGGCGCTGCTGACGGCCCGGCGGCGCGATCTCGCCCAACCCGAGTACTGGCTGCCGCTGGCGGCCCTGGGAGTGGCCGTGATCGTCCTGGCTCTCCTGCCGTGGCGACGACTGCTGACCGGCACGGGTGGCGACGCGGCGATCGCGGCGTGGATGGGTGCGATCGTGGCCGGCCTTCTTCGCGCCGAGTCCTTCAACGGCGACCTGCCACTGCTCGCCGCGTATGCCGGGGTCGTCGTATTCGCATCTGCCGCCCTCGTCGAACCGATCTGGGTCGCGATCTGCGCAGCGCTGGCGGCCGCGGGGTATCTGCTCGCTCTCAGCGACGAACCCGGCGACCTCACCGTGGCCGCAGTTGCCGTTCGACTCGGTATTCTCCTCGTGATCGGACTCCTGTCGTTTGCCTCGTCGCTCGGGGTGAGGCGCTACCTCGCCAAGACGGCCGCGCAACTCGACGAACTTCGAGAACGCGAGCGATCCCTGCAGCGGCGCGAGGCCGACCTGGCTCAGCTCTACTCAGTGTCACGAACGATGGGGGCCGGATCGACGCTCGCGGAGGTGCTTCCCGAACTGCTCCAGGTGGTCGCCGAGGTGCTGCAGTCGAAGGTCGGTATCGCCATCCTCTACGACGGGATCAACTCGCTCGAGGTCGCCTCCCCCATCTGGGTATCCGGCCATGCCCTCCGCGTCGACGGCTACCTGATGCCTCTCACCGAACGCAGCATCGCCCAGGAAGTGTTCATCACGGGTGAAGGCACGACGGTCAACGAGGCTCCCATCGTGCGCGCCGATCCCCTGCTCGGCGATCTCGGAGCCCGCTCAGCCGCTGCCACGCCGCTCCTGGTGGAACAAACACCCGTCGGCGTGCTCGTCGTCGCCGACCGGGAGGACGGGGACTACTCGCTACGGGATCTGCTGCAGCTGGAGTCTCTGGCCGGGCCGGCCGCGCTCATCGTCAACCATTTCGCCCGCTATCAGGAAGCCAAGGAAACGGGTGAGCGCATGGCCGAACTGGCCCGGATGAAGACCGATTTCGTCTCCGTGGTCAGCCACGAGCTCCGCACGCCGCTCACGTCGATCCTCGGCTCGCTGGCGACGTTGCGGCGGCCCCAATTCGAGCCCGAGGACCCGAACGCCAAGAACCTTCTCGCCACGGCCGTCAAGCAGGCGGAGCGGCTCAAGACGCTCATCGAGGACCTGTTGGTGGTGTCCCGCATCGACAACCGCGCGTTGCCGCTGCGCCCGGAAGTGCTCGAGCTCGATATCTACCTCCGCGAGCTGGTCAACAGCACCCCCGGCGGCGACACCATCTCGCTCGATGTCGCCGCCGACGCCACGTCCATAGAAGCCGACCCCGAACACCTCCGCCGAGTCGTCACCAACCTGATCGAGAACGCGCTGAAATACGCGCCGCACAGCCC
>JBFIQU010000163.1:0-5109 GCA_041609395.1 Acidimicrobiia bacterium
ACCCGGAGGTGGCGAGGAAGGCGATCGCCGAGATGCACCGCCAGGTGGGTGACCTGGAGATCGGTTCCGACGGCGTGGCCCGGCGGGGAGTGCTGGTGCGGCACCTGGTGATGCCCGGCCTCGTCGACGAGGCGGCCGCCATATTCCGCTGGCTCGCCGACGAGGTGTCCCCCGACACCTACGTCAACGTCATGGCGCAGTACCGGCCGGAGCACAAGGTGCCGGGCAACGAACGATACGGAGACATCGACCGCCACCTCGAGAGCAGCGAGCTCGCGGCGGCGATCACCGCAGCGCGGACCGCCGGGCTGTGGCGCTTCGACGGGCGCCCCTGACGCACCAGCGGGATCCGTCGCCGACGGTGGCGATTCCCCCACTACCGTCCCGAGCGATGGAGGGCTCACCGATTGCCTGGAACCACATCGACCCGCACTGGCGGCAGGCACTCGATCTGGCGTGGCAGGCGTTGCGCAGCGGATCGGTCGGTGTCGGAGCCGTCATGACCGACGCAGACGGCACCGTCGTTGCCACCGGACGCAACCGCTGGAACGAAACCGAGGCCGGAGACGACCTGCTCGCCAACAGCCGCCTCGCCCACGCCGAGATCAACGTGCTGGCCAAGGTGCCGATCGATCGTCTTCTCGACGACTGCACCTTGTGGACCACGCTGGAGCCATGCCTGCAGTGCGCCGCCGCGGCGCTGCAATCGAGGGTGGGGACCGTTCGCTACCTGGCCACCGATCCGCTGTGGCACGGAGTCACCGGGGTGGTGGCTCTCAACCCGTTCGTGGCGGCTCGCTGGCCGCGACGGATCGGACCCGACGATGGAATGACCGGCCGTTTCGCCGCCGTTCTGGCTCTGTACCGGCCCCGGGTCGACAAGCCGGACGGAGTGAGCGTCGCCGCCCTTCAAGAACGGATGCCGGATCTCGCCCTTCTCGTCGATCGGATCCTCGACGCGGGCATCGTCGATGCCGCCGTCCAGCGCGGAACGGGGATTGACGAACTGTTCGCCGAGATGGAGCCGTTCCTGCGCCGCTGACGCCTACTGCGTCATGCGCTGCAAAGCCGCCCGCACGGGTCGCGGCACGAGATCGGCCCCCCAGGAGACGATGTCGGCGATCAACGCGACGACATCCCCGTCTCCGTCCCACAACTCTTCGACCACCTCGCCGCCGGCCGACTGGAAGAGGACATGCAGCGCCGTCGCTACGAGCAGGATGTCGTCAACGCTGCCGATGACCGGGATGAAATCGGGTACGACATCGATGGGAAGCATGACGTATCCGACGGCGACCGCAGCGAAGAGCTTGGGCCGCCGGGCGACTCGATCGTCGCGCAGCAGGCGGTACAGCAGCTTGACGAGGTTGGGCAGTGCCATCGCCGCTTCCTGGAGCATCTCCCTGGTGCTCCGCGATCGTTCCGGCTGAGTCACTGCCTGTCCGTTTCCCGAAGCCGGGCTCGGAATCTCTCGCCGAAGCGCAGGTCCTCCACCCGCTCCGCCAGTCGCTGCGTCCGTTCCCTCATCCGGAATATCCATGACACCTCCCGCCATGCCATCAGCACCGCCCCGACTAGGCCGGCGTCCCGCTGGAACGCACTGGCGACGATGGGCGTACCGGGACGGTACCCGCTTCCGTAGAGGTGATCGCGCACCACCCGGCGTACCGGTTCGAGAAGCATCTCCCCCACCGAGCCGAGACCGCCTCCCACGACGACCACCTCGGGGTCGAACGCAACGATGAGGTTGTTGATCCCGATACCCAGCCAGTGAGCCACTTCGGTGACCATCTCCCGGCAGGCCTCGTCCCCGTCGGCGGCGAGCGCGGTGACATCTTCCCCACGTGGCGGCCGATCGCCCACGTGCCGGGCCAGTGGCCCTTCCGGATGAGCGGCGATCTCGGTGACTGCGAGGCGACTGAGCGCAGTGCCCGACGCCAGGGTCTCCCAGCAGCCGGTGGCACCACATGGACAGGCCGGTCCATCCGTGCGGAGCGTCATATGGCCGATCTCGCCGGCGAACGACCGGCCCCGATGCACCTCGCCGTCGAGAACCCATCCTCCGCCGATGCCGGTGCCCACGTTGACGACAAGACCGCTGCTGTATGAGGCTGCGGAGCCAAGCGCGAACTCGGCGAGCGCCGCGGCATTGGCATCGTTGTCGATCTCGACCGGAACGGGTACCGCTTCGGCGATGATCGTGCGCAGATCGACGGCGTCACCGGTCACGTGAGGAATCCACACGAGGGTTCCCTCCGGCCAGCGCACCAATCCGGCACACCCGCCGCCGATGGCGACAACGTCGGTCGACCAGACCCGGCGAATGACCTCGAGCACAGCGGGACCGAGGTCGGCATCGATCGATGGAGTCGGCACCTGGGCGCGATCGAGGATGTTCAGCTCATCGTCCGAGCGCACGGCCGCGATCTTCGTGCCTCCCAGATCGAATCCGATCACACTCGCCGCCACGTCGTGCCTCCTTGATCGGGAAAGTCTATGACGGGATTCGCCCACCGCGTCTGTCGCACGGCGAGGTTTCAGCGACGCGACCCGGCACCCTTTCCTAGCCTGCGTGAGAATGACACAGGGTCTGCGGTGAAGCCGGTTACGAACATTCGGGGCTATCAGCTGCGGGAACGGCTCGGTGAGGGTGCGTTCGGAACCGTGTACCGCGCGTTCCAGCCGTCGGTGCAGCGGGATGTTGCGGTCAAGGTCATCAAGCCGGAACTGGCCAACAACCCCGAGTTCATCCGGCGTTTCGAGACCGAGGCGCAGCTGGTGGCCCGGCTGGAGCATCTGCATGTGGTGCCGCTCCACGATTACTGGCGGGACGGCGACGGCGCGTATCTCGTGATGCGGCTGTTGAGCGGCGGCAGTCTCAAGGAAGCGTTGGAGCGCGGACCGTTTTCGGTGGCGCAGACGATGAAGGTGCTGCGGGAGATCGGAGGGGCGCTGGAGACCGCGCACCGGGCCGGGATCATTCACCGGGATATCAAACCGGCGAACGTGCTGCTCGATGATGTTGGGAATGCGTATCTGTCGGATTTCGGGATTGCGAAGGATCTCGGTGCCGACACGGACGTGACGAGGTCGGGACGGGCCCCGGGGTCACCGGCGTACATGGCACCGGAGCAGCTGCAGTCCGAAGCACCCTCGCCGCAAACCGATATCTACGCGTTGGGGTTGCTCGCCTACGAGATGCTGGCCGGTTCGCATCCGTTCGAGACGGATTCGCTGGTGCGGTTGATCGATGAGCAGCTCACCGCTCCCCTCCCCCGGCTCGAAGGGACCGTGGATGGAGTGCCGGCGGGTATCGACGCGATCCTTTCCCAAGCGACGGCGAAACCGCCGGGGCAGCGGTTCGCCACGGTGTCGGAGTTCGTAGAGCGGTTGGCGGCGATCACAGGGACTGCGGCCCGCCCGGAGGCGGTCGTGCCCCTGTCAGCTCCTAACCCGTACAAGGGGCTACGAGCCTTCCAGGAATCCGATGCTGCCGACTTCTTCGGGCGGGGTGAGTTGGTGGACCGCCTGGTGGAACGGCTCGGCGAGGATCGATTCCTGGCCGTGGTGGGCCCGTCGGGGTCGGGCAAGTCGTCGGTGGTACGGGCCGGGGTGATCCCGGCGTTGCGTCGGGGGGTGATCGACGGTTCGGAGTCGTGGCTGGTCGCCGATCTGATCCCCGGTTCACGGCCCTTCGAGGAGTTGGAGGCGGCGTTGCTACGGGTTGCGATCAACCCGCCGGCGACGCTGCTGGAGCAGCTGCAACGCGGTGAGGACGGGCTCCGGGCCGCGGTGAAACGCATCCTGCCCCCGGACACCGAGCTGGTGTTGGTGATCGACCAGTTCGAAGAAGTCTTCACCCTGGTCGACGACGCCACCCGCGACCTGTTCGTCGCCGGCCTGCTCGGAGCGTTGGAGGACGAGCGGACTCCGATCCGGATCATCGTCACCCTCCGCGCCGACTTCTACGACAAACCGCTGCAGTTCGAAGACCTGGGCGAGTTGATGCGGACCCGAACCGAAACCGTCCTACCGCTGGGCCGGGCCGGCATCGAGGAAGCCGTGATCGGGCCCGCCGGAAGGGTCGGCGTCCCCGTCGAGCCCGACCTGGTACCCGAAATCGCGTCGGATCTCGCCGACGAACCCGGCGCCCTCCCCCTTCTCCAATACGCCCTGACCCGGCTGTTCGACGCCCGCGCCGGGCGCGCCCTCACCGTCGAAACCTACCGCGATGTCGGCGGGGTGACCGGAGCCGTCGCGCAGCGGGCCGAAGAGCTCTACGACGGCCTTCGCGACCCGGATCGGGAAGCCGCTCGCCAGGTGTTCCTGCGCCTGGTCACCCTCGGGGAAGGCACCAGCGACACCCGCCGCCGGGTTCCTCTCCCCCAGCTGGAAGCGCTCGGCGATGTTCGCGGCATCGTGTCGAACTACGGTGACGCCCGTCTGTTGTCGTTCGATCGGGACCCCACCACCCGCACCCCAACCGTCGAAGTCGCCCACGAAGCCCTCCTCACGGAATGGGAACGACTCAAGGCCTGGATCGACGACAGCCGCGACGACCTCCGCACCCAACGCCAACTCACCGCCGCTGCCGCCGAGTGGCTCGCCGCCGATCGGGATCCGAGTTTCCTCCTCACCGGATCCCGCCTCTCCCATCTGTCCGACTGGGCCTCCACCACGACCCTCATCGTCGGACCCGACGAACAGTTCTTCCTCGGCGCCTCCGACGCCGCCGCCCACGAAGCCGAACGAGCCGAAGCCGCCCGCGCCGCCGAAGAAGCCGCCCTCGAACAACGCTCCCGCCGCCGCCTCCGCACCCTCGTTGCGGTCATGGCCGTCGCCTCGGTCTTCGGCATCACCCTCACCATCTACGCGCTCAACCAACAACAAGAAGCCGAAACCCAAGCCGACATCGCCCAGCAGCAAACCCAGGAAGCGGAAACCCAGCGCAACGAAGCCCAACGCCAGGCCGACATCGCCGCCGCCCAGACCGCAGAAGCCGAAACCCAGGCCGCCGAGGCCCGGCGCCAACAAGCCATCGCCGAACGCGAAGCCACCATTGCCTTCACCCGGGAACTCATCGCCGAAAGCGCCGCCAACCAGGCTGCG
>JBFIQU010000164.1:0-5053 GCA_041609395.1 Acidimicrobiia bacterium
GCTTCGTTTGGCGGGACCAACGCGAAGGATCCCGGACCCAGCTCGAGGACCTGGCCGTCCTCGACGGTCAGCCGTGGTTGATTCTGGTCGAGCATGCGCAATCGGAACTCGAGGAGGTGTCCACCGACGTCACCCTCCATCTGATGGCCCTCGACACCGGAGAACAACGTCTAATCGTCGAACTGGGCGGGTACGAAGGCGGCGTCAGCCGGGCGGCATATTCGCCCACGTTCGGCGTCATTGCCGTCACCCAGGCCGCAGAAGGCTTCACATGGGTGGAGTACTTCACGCCGGAGGGGGTCGCGGTCGACGATCTACCTGTTCCCAAGCGATTCGAGGAGCCGGGGTGGGTCGACCAGGCGGTGTTCTCGCCGGACGGCCGACAGATCGTGTACCTGGCGTCGGACGCCGACTATCCGCAGATCGACGGCGGCACGTACACGCTGCGCACCCTCGATCTCAATTCCGGTGTCGAGCGCGTCGTGGTGGAGATCCCGGCACCGGACCGCCTCGAGGGATTCGTCCATCTCGACTACGACGGCAGCACGGTGGTGGTGTCGCGACGCACCTTCGAAGACCCCGACGGGGACGAGCAGTACGACCTGGTCTGGCTCCCCTACTACCGGATCGACATGGACGAGGCGCTGCTCACCGAGGCGACGCCGGGCGGCCGGGTCGCGCTGGCCAAGTTCCGTGCGGACACCACGCCGACGGTGTTCACGGTCGCAACTGCGGAGGGCGACGTCCTCAACGTGCGCTCGGGACCGGGAACGTCGTTCCCGGTCCTGGCGTCCCTCTCGAACGGGACCCCGGTGGTGCCGACGGGCCAGAGCACAGGCCGCAACGCCGGCGCCGCATGGTGGGAAATCGTGGCCGGTGACGCTGCCGGGTGGGTGCACTCCGGCTTTCTGGCCCCGCCCCCGGCCTGGACATCGGGCCTCTCCTTTGCGGAGCGGCCGTGCAACCTCGGCCCCGAATACGTCGGGTCTGCCGCCTCCGACGCCGCCCAGCTGACCGGGTTCGCCTTCGTCGAAGGCGGGGAGTGCGACCGCTACGTCATCGCTCTGGGGAGCCGTCCCGGGACCTATGCCGACGCGGTGACGGCGCCGTCACAGGCGCGAGTCGACGGAAACGGGACGTCCCGCATCACCGTCTACCTGCCCGGTATCGACTCGCTGGCGGGAACCGCAATCGATGCTGCTCTCGGCGATGCAATCGCCTTCACGTCGCGCGACTCCAGCGGGAGCCTCTTCGTCGCCTTGCACTTCGACCGCAACGTCGCCGTGGCGCCGTTCCTGATGCCCAATCCGGGCCGGGTGGTGCTCGACATCTCGCCGGCGCCGACGGGGACCGGCTTCGATCTCGCGCCCGTCGAGGGCGAACTGGCCGTGCTGGCGTCGCCGGTCGACACGACGGTCGGCGATGGCGGCATTTCCGGCGACCTCGCGGTGTCCGGGTACGTCCGCCCGTTCGAGGCTGTGGCCGTTGCGCGCCTGGAACGGTGGGACGGGAGTTCGTGGGTGGCTGCTCCGGCAACCTGGACCCACCCAGGGTTCGAGGGCGGCCCCGTGACCGACACGACGGACCAGATCGCGTTCATGGTGACCGACTGGACGTCGGCATGGGGCGCATTCGAGTTCATGATCGAAGCCCTCCCGCCGGGTGACTACCGGCTCTTCGTCGGGCAGTACAACCAGGATGACGGGCAACCGATGGGCGTCTACGACGAGTTCATCGCGGAATAGGACCGGGCTCCCCGGGTTCGCTCGCCCGCCGGCGTCACGACGCTTCCAGAACCGACTTCAGGTTGGCCAGTCTGGTGGTCCACATCTGGGTGCCCTTGCGACCCGCCACGGGGGACAGCAGCTTGAAGAACCCTCGTGGGTTCGCCCGTCCCTCTGCAACGACGCGGCTGCGATCGCCGATCGACTCGACGGACAGTGTCATCGTCGGCCGGATCGGTCCAAGATCTGCCTCTGCACGAATCGTGTGCGGCGGCGTGACCTCGACGAACGTCAGCCTGGTGTTTCTCCTCTTGCCCATGACGAGCTGCACTTGATCGAACGATGTGCCGGACGCAACGGGTCCGTCGGTCGCCTTGGTGACCGACTCGACATCGGTCGCCCATCGCAGGCCGTTTTCGTGGTAGTTGACGATGAAGTCGAAGACTTCGTCGGCCGGTCGGTCGATCGTCACCGCCGTGCTGACATTGGCTCCCATGTGGTTCCCCTCCAGGACTCACGGCCAGCCCCGCCTACGACCATACGCATCCGAGCGGGGTTCCGCGCTCAACCCCGCAAGAAACTCAGCCGCACCGTCCGCGTCGGGTTGTCGGCGTTCGGGTCGACGAGGACGATCGACTGCCACGTGCCGAGAGCAATCTCGCCGTCGATGACCGGAACCGTGAGCGACGGCGAGATGAAGGCCGGAAGCACGTGATCGGCACCGTGGCCCGTGGAACCGTGACGGTGAAGGTAGATCTCGTCGCGGCGGGGCAGTATCTCGTCGAGCCGGGACATCACATCCGCATCGGTTCCGGCACCGATCTCGATCAGCGCCACACCTGCCGTCGCATGAGGCGCGAACACATTCACCAACCCGTCGCCCTTGTCGCGCACGAACCCGGCCACGTCGGCAGTGATGTCGAAGACGCCGCGCCGGCGGCCGGTCGCGATCGTGATTGCAGTGGTTTCCATGGACCCAGACGCTAACGAATCGGGCCGCCCTAGATCCACCGACCCATCCCGATGCCCCGCCGGCGCCACGACGCGTTCGAGGGGCGGGCCGCGACCGGCCCGCCCCTCGGTGAAGCCACCGCCGACTAACCGATGCCTGTGATCTCGATCGTGTTGGATGTGAGCTCGCCGGACACGGCCGTGTACTCGGTATCGCCGATCGGGGCGACGGTGCTGAAGGTGACTACGCCGTCGACGCCGGTCACTCCGCTCAACACGGTGAAGACCCCGGTGGCGTCGAGCGACGTCAGCTGGACCGAGGCTCCCGACAGCAGATGGCCGCGAGCATCGAACGCGCGGACGTTGAGCAGTTGGGCAGCTCCCGCCGGACTCGAGGTCTCGAGCATCGGATCGAGGATGAGCACGGACGCCGAGCCGGACGCTGCGGCCTCGTCATGCACCTGGATGTTGCCCCCGTCGAGTTCGTCGCCCGGGCTGCGATTGGACGTGGTGTAGGCGCCGCATCCCTCGAGACATTCGAGGACGAAACGATCGGCGCCGGACGCGTTGTTACCCTCACCGTTGTCCTCGGCGCACACCCGGAACGAGGCTGCGCCATCGTTGTAGGTCCCGGAACCGTGGAATTCGACGGCGTCCGGACCGGGCTCGATCGCACCGCACGACCCGGTGAGCCCACCGATGGCCGTGATCTCGTCGATGCGGATCTTCACTCCGGCCGACTTGTCGTTGAGAGTGAGCTCGCCTTCGAGACCGCCGTCTCCCGACTTCGCCGTGAAGCCGAAGTTCAGCTTCTTGGCGTCGGTCGCCAACCAGCCGCCACCGGTCACCTTGCCACCCCCGGTCGGCTCGACCACCTCCGAGCCCGGCAAGTTGGCCTTCAGCACGAACAGCCCGTCCTCGATGTTCGACACGACGATGGTGCCGCTGGCGAAGTACGGGTAGCTGCTCCAGCTTCCGGCGAAGTTCGTGGCGTCGTTCGACGGATGGGTGTCGAAGTAGGCGACCTGGGTCAGCTCGCCAATTCCGATGTTGGACGCGTCGAGGATGCGAAGCCCTGCCGTGTAGTTGGCCTCGTAGACGTATCCGTCCTTGATGTAGATGTTGTGGTCGATCGCGGTCGTCGGCCCGACGTACGTCTCGATCAACACCGGAGCGTTCAGGTCCTCGACGTTCCAGACATAGCTGTAGGTGTTGTGGATGGTGGTGCCGAGCCCTTCGTCGAGTTCATCGCCCAGGACGAACCGCGAAGAGTCCGGGGTGAGCCATCCCTGGTGGGTGTAGCCGTACCCGTCGTACGTCTCCCGGGACAGCATGACCGGCTCGCCGGTGCCCGTGATGAGCGGGGTCACGTCGAAGATCGTGAGGGTGTCTTCGTTGGAGTTGAAGCAGATCTCTCGCCCGTGGTACCCGGTATCGGGTCCGTCGTAGGTCACACACTGGGCATCGTGGGTGTAGCCGTCCTGATCGACACATCCCAGGAACTGCGGATCCGTCGGCATGGCCAGATCCAGCACGTGGAGACCCCCGGCGCACGTGTTCGTGCCGACGGCGTAGCCGATTCCGCTGTCTTCGTTGATCACGAAGTTGTGGCCGTTGGCGAAGCCTCCGTAATGGGCCGTCTCTGCGAACACCGTTCCCGGCGTGGCGTCCAGCAGCTGCGTGAGATCGAAGATCTCGAGACCATGCGGCAGGAGTGAGCCGTGATATCCATCGCCGACGACATAGGCATGGTCGGCATAGACCTTCACGTCTCGCCAGAGGACGTTGGCGATCGACTGTGTGAGTGAAGCCGGCATCGATCCTACGTAGATCGGGACGGCCGGGTTCGTCACCTCGACGAAGGAAGTTGCCGTCGAGTGCGACTGGATGGCGAACTCGCGACCCGTGGCCGGATCGGTCCATCCCCAGATGTCGGCACCGGTCCCGCCACCGGAAAGACTGTTGGTGGGGAGAAAGGCCATGAGGTCGACGTTCTGGCACGGGAACGGTCCGGCGAAGCCGAGGGTGCACGGGATGGTGCCCATCGCCTGGGTGTTCGCCATGGGCGGCGCCGTCTTCACGTGGTGCCCGTCGATCAGGTCACTGCCGTGGTCGTGCGCGCCGTGATCGTGCACGGCCGCAACGTCCGATGGGGTCAGACCGCCCCAGTGGAAGGGCGTCGTGTTGAACCCGATCGCCTGACCGACCAGTGCCAGTGCCGTGTACACCGCGAGAACCGCCGCTATTCGAATGGCTGATCGCTGAACCCTGCGCCGCATGATGCTTCCTCCTGACGTGACCGGGCTTCTGCCGGTTGATTGTCAGAACGGCGACGCGAGTTCCGTTGGTTTGCCCCCACCCTCACCCGGTGCCCGGCC
>JBFIQU010000165.1:0-5052 GCA_041609395.1 Acidimicrobiia bacterium
AGCTTCCGGCTTCGAGCTTCCGGCTACCGGCTTCCGGCTACCGGCTTCCAGCTTCGAGCTTCCGGCTTCGAGCTTCCGGCTTCGAGCTTCCGGCTTCGAGCTTCCGGCTACCGGCTTCCAGCGTCCGGCTTCGAGCTTCCGGCTTCGAGCTTCCGGCTACCGGCTTCCAGCGTCCGGCTTCCGGCTTCCGGCTTCGAGCTTCCGGCTTCGAGCTTCCGGCTTCCAGCTACCGGCTACCGGCTACCGGCTTCCAGCTTCGAGCTTCCGGCTATTGGCTGACAGCTGTCAGCTCGCCTACTCACTTGGGGTCCAGGGTGCCGATCCATTCCCACGCCCGATCGAGCCAATGGGCGAGGGTTCCCGTGTCGGACATGAGGTCGTGCGGAACGGATGAATATCCCCGCATCGTGGCGCCGTACTGCTCCACGTCTCCGCTGTCGTACCGGGCGCGGAACTCGTCGGTCATCTCGTCCGACAGTCGCAGCGCCATCGTGCCTTGGGGATCGAGGAAGCTGAACATGTGGCCGTTGCGCGAGGTGTACGGGTTCTTGGCGCCCTTGACCGTCGCTCCGCTCTGACTCGCCTCGATCGCCGCCCGGTACGCCTCGAGGGCCTCGGGTGGTCCCGGATATTTGGATCCGTCCGGCACTCGTCACCTCCTGGAGTCAGCCTGAACCTAACCCGCCAACGGGCCCGGTACGCTTCCCGACCCATGCTGACGCGGTTCGGTCCGCAGTTCCCGCGGCTCTTCGCTGCCGCCCTGCTCCAGGAGCTTTCGTTCGCCCTGCTCATTCATGTTCCCGGTTACTTCAGTGCTCTCGGGGCAACCGAGGGTGTCATCGGGGTGCTCTACTCGATGTCGGCGGTGGTATCCGTCGTATTCCGCCCCTGGTTGGGTCGAATCCTCGATCTGACTCATCGCAGGACGGTCCTGCTGATCGGCGGATTACTCAATGTTCTGGCCGTGCTGGCGCTGATCACCACCAGCTCCTGGGGTCCATACCTGTGGGTGCTGTTTCTGGCACAGCGGCTGTTTCAGGTCGCGATCTTCGCCACGATCCTCACCTATGCCGCGGATTCGATCCCGCTGCACCGCCGCACACAGGGTCTGGCGATCTACGGCCTGTCCGGCCTCATTCCCATTGCCATCGCCGGCTACCTCGGGGACGTCGTGATAGCCGCCGCCGACTACTCGGGCCTGTTCGTTGCGGCCGGCAGCGCCGGCCTGCTGTCGTGGTTCCTCGTCTGGACGCTGCCCGTCCTGCCCGTCATGGGCCAGCAACCGCGACGGAGCTTCTGGCAGGCGCTCGTCCAGCCCAACCTGCTGCCGCTGTGGTTCGCCGCGGTGCTCTTCTTCCTCGGTATCGAGACGCTGTTCACCTTCACGCGCACGTACGTCGACGAGCGCGCCGTGGGTTCGGCCGGCCTCTTCTTCGGGCTCTATGGAGGCGTTGCGGTGGTGACCCGCATCGCAGGAGGTAGCCGGTTCGATCGCTACCACCACCGCCGGTTTCTGGTCGGGTCGGTATCGCTGTTCGGCGCCGGGCTGGTGGGGATGGCCGCCGCGGAATCGGCATGGGTCCTGGCCGTTGCCGCCGCGATGATGGGCACGGCACACGGCACGGCGTTTCCGCTGCTTTCGAGCGAGGTGGTCAACCGGGCCCGCGTATCCGAGCGGGGGTCTGCGGTGGCCATCTTCACCGCGATCTTCGACTTCGCCCTGCTCGCCGGAGCCCCGGCCGTCGGGTTCCTCATCGATGGGTTCAGCTACCTGGTCGCGTTCTCCCTCACGGGCGGGGTCCTGGTGATCGGAGCGGTGCTGTATGGAGGCTGGGACCGCAGGTTGGCCGCCACCCAGGTCCCGAGTGTGGTCGAAGCGGGGCCTCCGGTGGAGTAGTCGGACCGGGCCACGCGATGCGGGCGGGGTGTTGGCCCTCGTATGCTTCGTTCATAGAAGCGAAGAGGTGAATGCATGGAACGCCCGGAGCTGCGACTGGCCGGCCCGACACTCGATTCGCCCGACCCCTTGGAACTGGCCCGCTTCTACGAACGGCTTCTCGGCTGGCCCATCGCCCGAAGTGAAGGTCCGCAGCCAGGAGGTTCCGCCCGGGACGGCTGGGCGCTGCTGCGTTCTCCCGACGGAGCGCAAAAGATCGAGGTGCAGTACGAACCGAACTACGTGCCGCCGACGTGGCCCCCGGTTCGCGGCGAACAACTGATGATGATGCACCTCGACATCGGAGTCGCCGACCTCGATGAAGGCGTCCGGTGGGCGCTGGAGGCAGGAGCCACCCTGGCGGCGCATCAACCCCAGAACGATGTCCGGGTGATGCTCGACCCCCACGGCCACCCGTTCTGTTTGTTCCCCTGGGCGTAACGGGCCCGAGGGCGGTGCGGCCCCCACCATGGCGGTCGGGGAGTCATGGGTTCGAGCTTCGTACCCACACTGCATTGAGCGGCCTGTTACTGATCGGCCTCTACGGTCTCTTCTATGTCGTGATGCTGGTCTGAAGTATCACGAGTCGCCGTGGAGGTCCGACGGCGAGGTCTCGGGATGGATGATTCGTTCGCGGTGGGTGTGGCGTCCCGGTACCGGGAGGTGCGCCGGGTCGTCGACGAATACGCCTTCGTCACCGACGTGGAGGAGGGAAGGGCCGTACGCCTCACCCAGATGCGATGCGGTGACGACGTCGGCCGGTGGGCCGGCCGCCACCACTCGCCCCGACATGAGGACGACGTGGTCGGCTATCTGCGCCTCGGACAGGTCGTGGGTCGTCATCACGACGGTACAACCGCGCGCCAGCTCGTCATGGATGACATCGTCGATCGCCTGTGCCGTGGGCAGGTCGATGCCGGTGAGCGGCTCGTCGAGCAGCAACATCTCGTGGTCCTGCGCCAGTCCCTGAGCCACGAAGACCCGCTGCCGTTGTCCACCGGAAAGCCGGTGGAGATGGCGTCCGGCCAAATCGGTGATGCCGGTGCGGCGCATCGCCTCGCTCACTGCGGCCCGATCTGCAGCGCCGAGCCGGCCGAAACCGCCGGCCGTCGCGTACCGTCCCATGGTCACGACCTCGCGCACGGACACCGGAAGTGACTCGTTGACCCGCGTGGTCTGCAGGACGTACGCGATTCGCTCCGGGGATGCACTCACCGTCAGCGAGCCCCGCAGCGGATCGATGAGGCCGGCGATGGCGTTGAGCAGGGTCGACTTGCCCGAGCCGTTCGGGCCGATCACGGCCGTCACCTTCCCGGCGGGAATCGTGAACGTGGAGTCGGCGACGGCGACGGTCCCTCCGTATCCGAGAACCACACCGTCGGCGCGTACGGCACTTCCGGTCACAGGCACCTCGCACATCGGCCCTCGATCTCGAGGGCGTGATTGGTGGGGGTGAACTCGGCCGTGGAGCCGATCGAATCCACGAGATCCCGCACCGCCGCCTCGAGTCGCGGCGGGATGGCCACGTCGTCGACCGCGCCGCATTGGACACAAATCAGGTGGTGGTGGTGGCCCTGCAGCCATTCGGCCAGTTCGTAGCGGGTCACGCCCTTGGTGGCGAAGTGAGGCTCGATCACCCCGGCGTGTTCGAGCACGTTGAGCGACCGGTACAACGACGACAGGGGGAGTGTGGCCTCGAGCGCGTCGAGCAGTTCTGCCGCCGACAGGGGCCCACCCGCAGCGGCCAGCGCCGCAACGACGGCGCGCCGTCCCGCGGTGTAGCGCGAGTCGCGCGAGTGGAGGGCTTGTTCCACGTCACGATCGAGTTTCGAGATTGCCATGCGGCTGCAGTATCTTTGCGGGAATGAGAACCATTCTCATTCTAACAACGCGACGCCTTCGAGGTGCTGGCCGAGTCATGAGCGGGGTGCTGGCCCTGACACTCCTCGCTGCGGGATGCAGCGGCGGCGACGGCACCGATCGGCGTCTTGTCGTCGCCACCACGACGGTGCTCGGCGACGTCGTATCGGCCATCGCCGCCGATCGGGTCGAGGTGGAGGTACTGCTCCCGGTCGGCGCGGATCCCCACGATTACCGGCCGTCGTCGCGCCAGGTAGCGACCCTCCTGGAAGCGGACCTGGTGGTCGCCAACGGACTCGGCCTCGAGGAAGGACTCGAGGACATCCTGCAGCGCGCGGTGGATGACGGCGCTCGGGTCGTGCAGATCGCCGGCAGTCTCGATCCCATTCCCTTCGGATCTGCACGGAGCGACGGACTCGATCCCCACGTATGGCTCGATCCGGTGCGAATGGCGCGGGCGGCGCACCTGATCGGAGAGGCACTCACAGATGTGTATCCCGGGGAGGATTGGGCTGCAGCAGCGGGCGAGTATGCCGATCGGCTGCTGAAGACCCACGAAGAGATCGAAGGGCTCCTGGCCGGCGTCGCCGTTCGCAAGCTCGTTACGAACCACGGCGCCCTGGGCTATTTCGCAGCCAGATACGGCTTCGACATCGTGGGAACGATCATTCCCGGCGGCGCCACCCTTGCCGAGCCCAGCTCGGCCGACCTGGCCGCTCTCGTGGCCATCATCGATCGGGAGGGGGTCGCTGCGATCTTCGTGGAGACCACCGAGCCGTCCCTCCTTGCCGAAGCCATCGCCGCCGAGACCGAGCAGGAGGTCGCCGTCGTCGAGCTCTACACCGAATCCGTCGGGGAAGCAGGCTCGGGAGCGGATACGCTCATCGGCATGCTGCTCGTCAATGCCGAACGCATCGCCGGGGCGCTGTCGTGAACGGTGTCACCGTGCGGGAAGGCGGACCGTCGTGGACTGGGTGACGGCCCCCTTCGAGCTGGCGTTCCAGCAGCGAGCGTTGCTCGGGGGTTCGCTCGCCGCCATCGCCCTGTCGCTCGTCGGAACCTGGGTCGTGTTGCGCGGGATGACGTTTCTGGGGGATGCACTCGTCCACGGCGTGATCCCCGGGATCGCCCTCGCGATCCTGCTCGGATTCAACGTGCTCGCCGGCGCCGCCGTCGCTGCCCTCGTGATGATCCTCGGCATCAACCTCGTCCACCGGCAGACGACGTTCTCGGAGGACACCGGCATCGGCCTCCTC
>JBFIQU010000166.1:0-4956 GCA_041609395.1 Acidimicrobiia bacterium
CCAGAGCGTTGGCGGTCCAGGTGAACTGCGTCCATGCCCACCACAGCATCGCCGCCAGGAGCGCCCCGCGTCCGAACCCCGCCGGATCGAGGTGTTCGATCAGGTACTCCGTGATCTGGGTGATTCCGAAGACGAACACCAGATCGAAGAACAGCTCGAGGGGCGTCGCCGCGCGGTCGGTCAGGGCTTGTTCATTCGTCATCACGAGCGAGGCTAGTGATGGCGCGTCCCGCCTCAATGTGGCTACGTTCCTGTTCCATGGCGTTTGAGTTTGGCCCGGCATCGCTTCGGGTCCGCGATGACATCAGCGGCCTCTTTCGAAGGGAATGGGATCGCCTCTCCCGTCCCGGCGGCACCTGGACGGGGTCAGAACGAGTTGCCATTGCCGGCGCCGCTCGGCAGGCCCGATTCGAAGCCGAGCCGTCCCCTGCGCTGATCCCGGACGCCGCCGTCGAGGCGGCTGCCAGGGTCGCAACCGCACCGGCATCGATCCGCCGGCCATGGGTGGAGCGGATGGCGGCTGCTCTCGGGAATCCGAAGTACGTCGAACTCGTGGGCGTGGTGTCCCGGTTGGCATCGGTCGATTCGTTCCACCGCGCCATGGGCTTGCCCCTCGAACCGTTGCCCGACCCGAAGCCGGGCGCCCCAACCGGCGACATCAACGAGCGGGCGCGTATCGGAGCCGCCTGGGTGCCGATGGAGGGCGGTGCCAGCATCGTGTACGCGTTGAGTCTCGTCCCGGAAGCGCTGGCCGCCCAGGAGGACATGCACGGGCCGATGTACCTGACCTACGAAGGCATGGCTCAGATCGACTTCGTACGAGGCCTGACCCGGGCTCAGATGGAACTGGTGGCGTCCCGAACCTCAGCGATCAACGAGTGTTTCTACTGAGTGCTGGCCCACAGTCTGATGCTCCGTGCGAGTGTCGAAGCAACCGGCGTACAACTCGACCCAACGGCGATCACCGATCGGTCCCGGGATCCGCTCCTTCCCGGCGGAGAGGCGCTGCTGGATCTGGTCGACGCCGTTCTCGCCGGAGACGACGAGGCCCGGGAACGGGCGCGACAGGATGTTCGCAACCAGCTGGGAGACGATGGTTTGGTCGATGCGGCCGGGGTGATAGGCAACTTCGAGATGATGAATCGTGTCGCCGACGCCACCGGGATGCCGGTAGGAAAAGGCTCGCTCGCTCGCTCTGAGGAGTGGCGGGCCCGGCTCGGTCTCGACCGCTACCGGCACGAGTGAAATCCCAGGAACTTCCGGTTGTGGCTGGCACACTTCGGAAGGCCAGGGAGGAGGTTTTCTGGAGTATCCCCCGAGCGAACCTCCGCGACGACGCGGCGGGCGATTGGTCGACATCCTCGTCTTGTTTGCGGTTGCCGTGGTCGTCGGTGCCGTCGCGCTGGCAGTCCTGCCCGGCGCCGCCGAGCGCGGCGACGATGCGTTGGTCGAAGATCTCATAGCGCTTCTCGATCTCGATCCGGACTCGAGCCCGAACGGCGCCCAGGTCCAGGGCGTCAGGGTGGAGCGTGCTCCGGACGGATCGGTGTGCGTGTGGCACACGCGCGCCGACGGTACGACGATCGGCGTCTGGGACCATCCCGCAGAGTCGCATCCGCACCGCGCTGTGTTCGACATGCCGCCCGGACCGTGTCCCGAGGAGTCCGACCGGATCGCCTTCGGGTTCGACGGCTCGCCGTAGCTCGCCCCGTGCCGCGCAGCCGGGAAACCCGGCTGTGGGCGGACGTCCTGCAGGGCAACGTCGGCCGGGTGATACCCACACTGCAAGCCGCGGTCGCCGATCATCCCTACCGGGAGCGGCTCTGGGTGATGCTCCTGACCGCCCTCGCCTGCGACGGTCGCCGGGTGGAGGCGCTGCGAGCGTTTTCAGAACTCGACGCGCTCCTAGCCGAAATCGGCCTCGAACCGGGGCGCGCGGTTCGTGACCTGGGACGCAAGATCCTCGTCGAGGACCCCGACCCCGACCCATACCGGGCGCGCAGATAGTCGCGTACACTCGGCCGATGTCGATCGAAGCCGGGCCGCGGGTGTCGCTGCGGATCATCGATGAGGGCAACCTCATGCCCGTCATCAAGCTCGGTGTCACCGCGGCGCAGGAGCAGTTCGTGGCGCCGAACTCGGTCTCGATCGCCCAGCACTGTTACACGACCGACTCGTGGATGCGCGCCATCTACGCCGCAGAGGATCCCGTCGGGTTCGTCTTGCTTTCCGAGCGACGCAACGTTCCCCGCTACTACCTGTGGCGCTTCATGATCGACGCGCGGTTCCAGGGGCTCGGGTACGGGCGGGCTGCCATGGAGCTGGTGATCGACTACGTGCGAACGCTGCCGAATGCCGGTGAACTCTTTCTGTCGTACGTTCCGGCCGACGGCGGGCCGCGCGACTTCTACGCCAAACTCGGGTTCGAAGACACCGGCGTGCAACACGGCGACGAACTCGAGATGGTGCTCCGGCTCGACTAGGAGCCCGCCTCACGGTGCTATTAGCTTCCTGACATGAGCTTCTACTTCCCCGACCAGATGTTCCACGGGCGCCTCGGCAACCTGTACCCCTGGGACGTTCGGTTCGATCCGACCGATGCCGCGTTTCTGTCGGTCGGGCCGGAAGGGGACGCTCGCTTCAGGGTGATCGTCGAACCGGGTTTCTCCGACGTGCACCTCGTATCCGCCGACGGTCGCGCCCACGGCATGACCTGTGTTGCCGCCGGACGTCGCTTCGACGTCTACGAAGTCGAGCTCGCTGCCGCAGACGTCCCGCAGCGGTTTACGTTCGCCTTGCAACGCAGCGACGGCGTTCCGGTCTATTTCGTGCCGGCGGGAGTCAGCAATGCCGTCGAGCGTCTCGACCGGTGGGACTTCGATGGCGCCGGCGTCCGTCGCGTCGACACCCCGGACTGGGCCACCGGGGCGGTCATCTATCACATCTTTCCGGAGCGCTTCCACAGCGGTGATCCGTCGCTGACCCCACCCGGTGCTGCCGCCTGGGGGACCGAGCCGCGCTGGCTCGACTTCCAGGGCGGCGACTTGATCGGGATCGCAGCCAAAGCCGGATACCTCGCCGACCTCGGGGTCGACATGGTGTACGTGAATCCCATCTTCACCTCGCCCTCGACCCATCGCTACGACGCCATCGACTACTACGCAGTCGACCCGGCACTCGGCGGCAACGAAGCGCTGCGGACCCTGGTGGCGGCCCTTCACGAGCACCGGATTCGGTTGGTCGTCGACGCCTCCTTCAACCATTGCCATCCGCAGTTCGCTCCATTCGCCGACGTCGTCGCCAACGGCGATGCGTCCGGCTACCGGGACTGGTTCCTCATCACCGGGTTCCCGGTCGAGGTGCGGGTCCGCCGGGACCGTCTGGCGGGGTGGCGCAATACGGAGGAGTACGACGCCTACCTCGATCGCTTCGAGGCCGAGACCGGCATTCCCGTCGTCGACGTCGACGACGATGGCCCCCCGGTCGAACCGACCTACGAGGCCTGGTACGGGGTCCCGTCTCTTCCCCGGATCAACCTGGCCCACCCGGCGGCGCGCAGCTACTTCCTCGACGTCGCCCGCTATTGGATCCGCGAATTCGACATCGACGGCTGGAGGATGGACGTCGCGCGGTACGTCGATTTCGATTTCTGGCCCGAATTCCGCGCCGCCGTCAAGGGCGCCAAACCTGACGCCTATCTGCTCGCAGAAATCATGGGCGATGCCGTGCCCTGGCTGCAAGGGGACACGTTCGACGGAACGATGAACTACACGTTTCGCCAGCTCGCCCTGGACTTCTTCGCCACCGGCTCGTCGCAAGGCGAGGATCTCGCCGACGGTCTGATCCGCATGTATGCCCGCTATTCCCCTGCGGTGATTGCGGTTTCACAGAACCTGCTGGGGAGCCACGACACCGCCCGCTTCCTCCACGAAGCCGGTGGCGACGCCGTGCGGCTCGGCCTGGCGACGGTCATGCAGATGACGGTCCCGGGTGCGCCCTCGATCTACTACGGCGACGAAGTCGGGATGACAGGAGGAGAGGAACCGGGCTCACGAGGAGCGTTCCCCTGGCATGACGAGTCGGGCTGGCATACGGGTCAACTCGACCTCGTACGGTCCCTCACCTCGCTGCGCCGCACGCGGCCGTCACTCCGGCACGGCGATTTCGAGGTGCTCGATGCAGGAGCCGATCACATCGCCTACCTCCGCAGGCTCGACGCCGAGACCAGCGTGGTCGTCATCAACCGCGGGCCGGGCGAGGTGGCAGTGCCCACTGCGTCCGGCCCCAGAATCCTGTGGTCGACGGGCGCGGTCGCCGCCGGCGACGAGTCGCTGCGGCTGGCCGGCCCGGGTGCCGCGGTGGCCGCGGGTTAGGCCGGCTCCCCGTCGTGCAGGTACCGGTTCCTCCGACCGATCGTGCCGGAGCCGCGGCATGGGTGCAGCGCAACCTCGACGGCCTCTTTGTCGGTCCGGTGAGAGGGTCGCCTTCGTTTGCCGGAGGTCAGACCGCCGCCGACGCTGCCCTCGTCCGGTTCGGCGTCGCCGGCTACGCGGCGAGCCGCAACGAGGTGTGGCCGACCGGCAGGCGCGGCGCCTCCCGCCTTTCCCCGTACATCCGCCACGGACTGCTCGAGCTTCGTCACGTCTGGGATGCCGTTGCCGGTGGCCCGGCGCGGGACGTGCGCAAGTTCCGTGACGAGCTGTTGTGGCAGGAGTACGCCCGCCATCTCTATGCGCGGCTCGGCGATGCGACGGCACGAGCTCTGCGTGCCGAACCGAGGCGCGACGGCACGGATCCCGATCCGTGGAACCCTCGAATGGAGTGCATGCGGCGCACGGTGGACGAGCTCGAAACCGACGGCTGGCTGGTCAACCAGACGAGGATGTGGCTCGCATCGCAATGGACGGTGCGTCACGGACGGCGGTGGCAAGAAGGCGAGGACCTGTTCTTTGCCCA
>JBFIQU010000167.1:0-4871 GCA_041609395.1 Acidimicrobiia bacterium
CAGCAGGAAGCTGACCAGCGCCGATTCAGCTTCCGCGACCGTCAGGTACTCGGGCGTGATCGGGTGATCCGTGTCGGGCATCGCGTCGTACAAGAACGCCGTGTCCGGCAACGCATCGGCGAAGTTCCCCAGCAGATATGTGTACTGATCGCCGCAGGGCTCATCAGCGATTGCCGGATCGTCTATCCCGCCGGCACAGTCGAAGTACCGGTCCCACCCGGAAGTGTTGCCGAATCCGAACGCTTGAGCCTCGACATTGAGGATGTTCGGATCCCGGTGCGCCGAGTTGGACTCCGGGAAGTCACCGCCCCTCATGTAGAAGTCCACGACCTGGCGCAGGGTCAGGAAACTGCCCGTGTGGAAGTAGGGACCCGTCTTGGCCACGTTGCGCAGTGACGGAGCCTTGAACGCTCCGTCCCGGAGCACCTGGTTGGGATCGGGCCAGGTGCCGTGGAACGACGACTCCAGGTTCCCGGCCGTCCCCGACTGGTTGTTGGGGCACAGCGGCCCCCAGCCGAAGTTCGGTGAGCCCGACCCGTACAGGAGCGGATCGTAGACGCCACAGTGCAGATCGGCGCCGAACTGACGCTCGGCGAACTCGTTGAGCGGTCCCCCTGTCGGTGCGGTGACGATGTTGGGGGCCATGCCCGACATCTCGTCGATCTCGGGGTGCAACTCGCCGGCCGGCAGGCAGTTGACCCAGGGCGATAGGAACTCGGGGAGCATCGGCTGGATCGGGCATCGATCGAGGCCCGGGTTGATCGACTGCAGGTCGTAACCCGTGTCACCGAAGAACGCACCATCACCGGTTTCCTCGAACGTCAGCTCGAGGTCGTCCGGGTCGACGTTGCTCATCGGCGTCCCCGGTACCCATGGAGGCGCCGCGATGTTCTGCAGAGACAGCACCGATGATGAGAGTGGGAAGTCGAATGCGTCGTTGCCGCCGCGTCCAATGTCCTCGGGGATCGGCCGGACGCCGATGTTGTAGATGCCCTGGTCGCCGAAGGAGAACCGCTGTTGCTGGCCGATCACGGAGTCGTCCCACCAGGTCAGCGGATCGTCGAACGTGGCGAAATCACGTGGCTCCACCTCGACGGCGTCCTGGGGCATACCTTCGGTCACTTCCTCGGCGAGGATGATGCCGCCGACCACCTGGATCTTGCCGGGAGACTCGGGTGCGTTCACGGTGCCGTCGGGGAACAGGTCCGGTTGTGTCCCGCCCAGCGATCCGGGATCGTCGACGACGGGTGGGCTCGGGAACTCGAACTCGGCGTCACCCTTGAGCAACCCATGGCTGATGTTGATGCTGTGGTCGGTCTGTTCGGGACCGAGGTGGCACAGCATGCAGCGGGCGCTTCGCGAGAACGGATTGGACCCAACCGGGATATCCACGACATTGCCGCTCGGAGCATTGATGGTGAACGTCGGGTTGCGATTGGCCGCCCCTCCGGGCGCCCCCGGCGCCCCGGCGGGGAGGGCCGCAGTGAGATTGGCGCCCATGAAGATGTCCAAACCAAGGACTTCCTCTTCACAGAAGCCGCGTTCACCGTTGGGACCTTCGGCCTGACATCCCGCAATGCCCGGATGGGCATCGATGAGAGTGAGCACACCGTCGCCGGGATTCGCCGACTGGTTCAACACGCCGTCGTCGACTAGGTCGGGAACCAGTGTCGGGAACAGCACTCCCTGTTCGCCGGACTGCCCGATAGAGCTCACCGCGAACGGGTTGGCATCCATGAACTTGTCGAACGCCGTGTCGTCCGGGATCGTCAGGTTCTCATAGGCCTGCACGGACTGCCCGAAGAACAGGCTGAAGTTCGCCTCGCTCTGGTTGAACTGGTCCCTGTTCTCCTCGTCGGCACTTCCGTTGAGCGGAGCCGACAGCACGTAGTTGTCGAACGGGTCTTCAACGCCGGCCGCGCACGACGGAATCCGTCCGTCTGTGTAGCAGCCGTCGAGGTGCCGGTTGCTGTTCTGGTGGAACTGAGGGTTGAACGTCAGCTCGATCAACTCGTTGTAGTCGATACACAGGCCTGGCTTTCCGGGGGCTGCTGAGCCGGGACATTCAGATCCGCCCTGCCACGAGAAGGGGCCGAGCACGCTGTCGTCGGTCGCCACCAGCTGGTTGGCCAGAGGCGTAACGCCTTCCTGAAGCAGCTTCTTGCCGATCTTGGGCCAGTTACGGCCGTGGAACGACATCTCGAAGTCGCTGAGGGGCGGGCCCACCGCCTGTGAGCTCAGGCTGGAGAACTTGATCCGCACCGGCTGGTCGAGGATCTCGTCGAGCTCGTCCTCGAGCTCTGCGGGGTCCTCCCCGCGGATGGCCACGAAGATGTCTTCGTTGTTGGCCGGCCGCAGGGTGTTGACCCCAAGGCCGTTCGGATTACCGGGATCGATGAATATGTGGAACTGGGGATCGGACGGGCCGTCCACACTTCCGCCGTTGAACACGAAACGGGCGCGGCTGTCCCAGAAGTTGTCCAGGTTGAACGCCGCCCCATGGAATGTGGGAGTGTTGCGCGGCTCGACCCGGCGGAACCCGTCCATCGCCGGGATCGGATCGTCGCCGGGCGTCCCCAGGTCGGGCGGCAGCGCGGCGACACCGTTGACGGGAGCCAGGAAGTCCCCGATCACCGGGATGTCGTCGAACTGCTTGAACTCGCTGACACCCATCGACGACATGACATCGTTGGAGTCGCTGACCACGTTGGTGAGTAGCTCGTCGCCGCAGGGGTCGCAATCGACCTGGCTCTCGTCGCCGATACTGTCCGGGTTGAGAAGCTTGCGGAACGGGAAGTCGTCCGCCGTGACTCCCTCATTGGGCGCCGCGATCGTGAAGTCGAAGTCATTGCCGAGAGAGTCCGGGTTGACCTGGTTGACTGTGCGATTGTCGGCACCGGCGTGGAAGTGACACGACGCACACGCCTGCACGCCATCGCTGCCGACCTGCATGTCCCAGAACAACGCCTTGCCCAGGATCTCGGCGCCGGGGCGACCGATGTATTCCCGAACGGGGCCGGGAATGCCTTGGAAGTCGGCGGGGTCCCGCAGGAAATCCTCCTCGTTGACGGGTGCCTCCAGCTCGAGGACCACCTCGCACTCGCCTTCCCACGATCCATCCGGCTCGAATTCCAGCTCGCGCAGGTAGCGCCCATCGGGCGTTCCGGGATCTGCTTCACAGGCTTCGGGATCGCCGTCCTCGAACTCGGTCCATGCCGGGACGGCGACGACGGTGCCGTCGGGCGGTATCGCCAAGTTCCCGCCCGGGTTGTAGACAAGCAAGTAGCCGCAGGTCTGGTTTGACCACAGCGTGTTGATAGCCACCGGGAGGGTCGGGCAGGCGACGCCGGTGCCTCCGGTTGGATCATCCTCGCCGAGCTGGGCATAGATCTGGGACGGGATCTCTTCGGGGTCGAGGACGTCGTCCTCGGAGGCGATCAGTGCGCCGACGGCCGTACGCGCCACGACGGGAATGTCGTAGAGGGCATGCTTGGCGACGGCCTCATCCGGATCGAACAGCGCCCCCGGCTGGTCCAGGCTGACCTCGCCGTCCGACGGACGGAGGCGCATCGGCTCTGCGGTCAGGAAGTTGTAGTCGAGCGCCCACAAATCGAGGTCGGGCATGACAACGCCGAATCCATCCCGGCGCTCCGGCGCCTCGTAGGGATCGTCGAGGAGTTGGTAGAGCTCCTTCCACAGCGGCGCCTGCTTCAAGGAGCCGGGTGCCGTTTCGACCTCGATCTCGACCGGTTGCTCGATCGGTATGGGCGGGCTCGTGGCCACATCGCCGGTCGCAGCGACAGCGGCAGTCACCACGACCATCGAGAAGGCCGCCGCCACTATCAGGTACGACTTGATTGGGAAATGGTTTTCGGCTCGCCTCGGCCTCATCTGCTTGCCCTCCCGAACTCTGCGATCCCACGACCTCCAGGTCACGGGTCGATTGCGAGCGGACGCGCCCAAATGCCCTGTGTTACGAAAGCCTTCGCGCGGCGCACAATGATGTGTGCTCAGTCCCCTCGTCTCGTTGGCCGATTCTTCGATCGAACTCGGCCATCGTCTCCCTTGCCATGCCAGGGTATGGGCCGATCCCCATCCGGGTCTATATCCCCGGTGCCGGAACGTTGGGCATCGACACGAACGTTGCGACCACGAACGTTTGTCATGAGCCATAACGTTTAGACAAAAAGCCAAGCTTTTCTCGGAATTGTCACTAGATACGCAGACCGGCGTCGGCTTACACTGCAATGGCTACCGGGGGGGCGAGTGGGGTTGTATGCACGTGAGACTGGGAAGGCGCGGCGACTACGCAATCCGATCGTCGATAGATCTGGCGAGGCACTGCGATGGGGAGGCGCGCAAGGCGCGTGAGATAGCCGTCGCGATGGACATTCCGCCGGGTTTCCTGAAGCAGGTTCTGGCCGATCTCGTCTCGGCGGGGATTCTCGAGTCTTGTGCCGGACCCAACGGCGGCTACCGACTTGCGAGACCGGCCCATGAGCTGGATATGCTCGCCATAATCGACGCCGCCGAAGGGCCGTTCACGGTCACGCGGTGCGTCCTTCGCGGTGGACCGTGCGATTGGGCCCTTTGTCCGGTGCACGATGCGGTGACCGATGTACATCAGGCATTCGCCGACGTCCTTGCCGGGACGAGCCTCGCAGATCTGGCCCAGATCGACGCCGCGATCGAATGCGGCATCGACTCGCGACCAGCGCGGCCCCACCTCGAACCGACCGCACGCCGTGGAATCCGGACCTGGAGGAATCGGACAGTCCTTGAGAAATAGGGCGTTTCTTGCGGCCTTGATCGTGTTACTCGCCGGCGGATGCGGCGCGACGGGGACGACGGACGGCGACGAGACGACCTCC
>JBFIQU010000168.1:0-4869 GCA_041609395.1 Acidimicrobiia bacterium
CGCTCGGCTGCTCGGGGGCCCATGGGCGTTCGCGGCCGGCGTCGTGGCGGTGGCCGGCGACAACGCCGAATCCATCGCGGCACCCATCATCGGTAGCTCGAACTTGAACGCGTCGATCTCCCAGCTGATGTCGACGTCCTCGGGGTCGCGAGTGCGCCGACTGGGGACGATGGCGATGTCGTCGAAGCCCCAGGCGCGTCGGCCCGACTTGCCCATACCGATGTCGATTTCCACGATGTTCCGCCCCTTGTCGATGCCAGCCGGGCGGAGAGTAGTCGCGAGGCGAACGGCCGATGGCCGTTCGCAGCCATGAGCCGGAGCCTGCCGGCTTCTACAGTTTCAGCATGCCCGATCGATCACCGTGGAAACCGCTGCGTATCGCGGGCGTCGGCCTGGGAGTGGCGGCGCTTGCGTTCACCGTCTGGGGGCTGCTCGGCTGGGGCCCCCGGGCGGCCAACGAACAGGCGATCGGTGAGATCTCGCGGTGGTGCGAACGGGTGGGCGGCGGCTTTCTCCGGGAGCCGGTCAACACGCTGGGCAACCTGGCATTCGTGGTCGCCGGGCTCGCCATGTTCGTGGTCCTGGCCCGGGACGTCGAGACGTCCCGGCCGATCAGCAACCGCTTCATCGGCCTGAATCCCATCTCGATCCTCTACGCGTCGGCTGCCCTGTTCCTCGGTCCCGGGTCGATGGCGATGCACGGGTCCCACACCTTTTTCGGAGCGTGGCTCGACAACGTCAGCATGGTCGTCTACATCACCGTGCCGTGGCTGGTGAACGTCGCCGCCCTGGCACGCTGGAACGACCGCCGGCTCTTCGCCGCGTACGCATGGATCGTCGGGCTCTTCGCCGCCGGCTACTGGTTCTTCGGACCGGAGCTGGGCATCGGCCTCGACTTGTTCGGGGTGTCCATCGGCTGGTGGATCATCTCCGAAGTTCTCTACCGATGGCACAGCCAGACCATGCGGGCGCTCTCCGGTCTGGTCGGGTTCGCCGTCGCTGCGGTGTTCGGGATCACACCGCTGGAAATCCTCGGCGATCTCGGCTCCTACTGGTGGGTGGTGCTCTTCTGGCTGCCCGGCCTGCTCGCCACCGGCCCTCCGCCGGGCCGGCGCCGGTATATCCCCTGGTTCTGGCTCGGCATCGCGTCGTTCGAGGTGGCCTACGCAATATGGCTCACCGGGACGAACGAGCACTCCTGGTGCTCCCCCGACTCCCTCGTCCAGGCCCATGCGATCTGGCACATCCTCACCGCCGCCGCCACCTGGTGTTTCTTCCGGTACTTCCGGACCGAAGTGCCGGCACCGGAATCAGGGCAGGAACACGCTGTGCCAGGACGGCCGCGCCGGAGCTCCTCCGGAGGTGAGTAGCCCGCGCCACTCCTCGTCCGACAAGCGATCGCCTTCGGAGCGCCAGAACTCGTAGTAGGAGTAGACGCCGCCGGTGGCGAGCTGGTACCGCCCCGAGTCGTCAGGAGTCAGGACGAGGATGCGGTCGACCCACCCGGTTGCCAGATGGAGGATCTGCTCCGGACCGCGCATCACGTCGGCGACGAGGGCCGCCATGTCATCCGGCCCGCTGTCGTCGCCGTATTCCCAGTCCGACGTGCGCATCCAGATGGACTCCAGACGGGTGCCGGTCTCCTCGAGAAACGCGTTGTCCTCGGCACTGATCGGCTCGCCCCTCAGTTCGGCGGCCGCAATGTCGCCGAGGCGGTCGAGCCATTCGATCAGGTAACCAAGCAGCTCGGTGTAGGTCTCCGAGTACGCGTCGACTCCTTCTGGGAAGAGCCCACGGTCTACCAATCCGCTCCGGAGGAGTTCGGCCGCTGCCGCCAGGCGGTCGTACACGACCGGCTCTGGTTCGACCCAATGGCGGTAGGGATTGGGGTCTCCCCCGCCTTCGGCGATCGCCTGCTTGGCGTAGAGGATCGTGTCGTGTTTCAGCTCGGTGTACGACCCGAAGGCGGTCTGGTGGGCCTTCGCGGTCCACGCCTCGCTCCTCATGAATTCCGGAAACGCGGTGGTGCGCACCCGGACATCGGTCGACTCCTCGGCTCTCGGCTGGAACATAGGTTCCAGGGCGTAGAGCCATGCGTCGTACACCGTATGGCCCCAGTCGGCCGGGCTGCGTCCGTCGACGACGGCTCGCATCGCCTCCATCCGGGGCCGGTACTCGGGGAACCGGGTCTGTTCGTTCCGCTGGAGATCCAGCGCAAACCCGGATCCGAAGGCAGCGGCGAGATCGAGCGGCGAGGCTTCGAATCGCTGCGGTACCCCGGGATGAACCAGCTGGTCGTAGATGTAGGAGTCGAGAACGAACCGGACCCCCATGATGCGCACCGACGGGGCGTTGGGGTTGATCTGTATCTCCCGTGCCCCGAGGAGGGATTTCGCCACCTCGTCGACGACGAGTGGATCGACGAAGTCGAAGGGGGCAGACAGCCCGTCCGGCGTGACGTCGGCGGCGGCCGCCGCCGCCTCGAACGGCGTGTAGTCGTCGGCGGCACCGACCAGGAACGCGGTGGGTTCGTAGATTCCGCGCCACAGCTCGACGAGATGCGGATCGGAGAGCAGGACTCGCGTCGCCATGAGGCCGATACGCAGCGAGTCGGCATCCATGAAGAACGCCGAATTGCCCAGCACCGACATGGCCCGGAAGTAACGCTCCAGATCGGCGTTGCGGGTGTAGTGACCGCGCGGCTTGTACAGCGAGTAGTCGTTGCAGCTGGCCGAGGACGAACCGGCCTCGCACGATGCGAAGCTCGTCACGGGAGACGCCGTGTACTGCAGTGCCTCCCGAACCAGCGCCACCTCCGCCTGCGCCAGCGACCCGATGGGCCCGACGTCGAGTTCGAGCACCGTGGCCGCAGCTTCGTAGAACTGGGCGGCGCGGTCGGCGGCCGGACCGAGATCCGTGCCGGCATACGCAGCCGCCTGCGCACGGGCACGAACCACGAGTTCGGTCAGCAAATCCTCGAGCAGCGGAATGAACACGACCTGCTCGGCCTCGCGGAGGATCTTGTCGAACACGAGATGCCAGGCGTGATAGGCGGCATCGGTTGTCACGAACACCGGGATGAGGTCGTACCCGGCCGCTTCGTAGATGCTCCAGAAGTGCTTGTTCTCCTCCGGAATGATCACGAACCCGTGGTTGAGCAGTGCCTCGCGGACGCCCGACATGTCGATGTAACGGGCCAGGGACTCGGCAACGAGGACGCCGTCGAGTGAGGCAGGGAGCGGGGGCCCGGGGTAGGTGGACGATATCGCCAGCGGAACGGCCCGGTAGCTGCCGAACGTGCCCAGCTGCAGCGAGGCCGGAATCGCCCAGTCCGCGGGAACGGTCGTCGATGTGACCGGCGGCGAAGTGGTGGTGGTCGTCGTGGCAGGCGCGGTCGTCGTGGCCGCGGTGGTGGTGGACGTGGTCGGAGGGAGGGTGGTGGAGGTAGGTGAGGCGCCGCCGTCACCGGTGCAGGCTGCAGCGATGAGCGCCAGGACCGCCACAACCGACAAGAGCCGCTTCATGACAACTCCTTGGCAGCACGAACCCGGATGGATCCAGCCTCACGCTACGCCGGTGCGATCCGGTTCCTAGGGCACTACTGCTCTACCTGCGACCACCGGTTCCAGGGTTCCGTCGCCGTCGATATCAAGGCATCCGATCTCGGCTGCGCCGTTGAGATCGCCGTCGCCGACAAAGCCAAAGCCGTTCCACACCCAGGCGCCGACGGCAACGACGGCGGCGTCGTCGAGCGCGTCGTAGGCGACGGCCAGCGCCCCGTCGCAGACGGCGATGCGGGCCACCGGACGTTCCAGCGTGCCGGCAATCCACCGCGGCCGAAGGTCGGAATCGAACACTCCGACGTGGGCCGAACGGCCCAGCGCGTCTGTGTAGCGGTCCGGATCACCTTTGTTGAGCAGGGTCTCCCGGAACGGCCGCCGGAACGAAACCACGAGCTCGTCCCTGTCGCCGGGAATCACGTCGCCCGAGCCCGCGGCCACAACGTCGCCCCGCTCGAACTCGGGAAGGGTGGCGGGGATGCCGGCCATCATCCCCTCGGTGTCGAGGACGTTCCACCATTCCCCGGCGTAGAGGCCGGCCGCACTGCCGGGTTCATGCCAGCCGGCGAATCGAACCCGGCCCGACGCGTGATCCACATCCCCGGTACGCCACGCCGCCACTCCGTGGCGCGTCACCATGACCTCGAGAAGCAATCCCCGGCGGGTGGCGGGCAGCGACTGGTCGAACAGTAGGTTGCCCAGCCCGGTGGCGACGACGCTCGATCCAGACTGCACGACCGGGAGGACGACATGTGCGCCGTGGCCCCACACGACGTCGACCCCTGCGGCCACCAGGTCTTCGGCGATGCGCTCCAGTACCGGGTCGCGCGGGACGTAGGCGGCGCCGCCGTGCAGCCCGACGACGACGACATCTACGCCGTCCCGGGCGTCGGAGACGGCCGCCGCAGCCCGTTCCCCCCAGGAAGCGACACCGGCATCGTCGCCCGCCGCCAGGCCGAGCCCGCTGGCGTCGAACGCGAACACCCCGATACGGAGTCCATCAACCTCGAGAAGCGCCGGACGGTAGGCGTCGTCTCCGCTCCCCGACCCGACCGAGACCATTCCCGCCGCCTCGAGGGCGGCGACGGTGTCCCGGATTCCGTCGGACCCGGCGTCACCGGCATGATTGTTGGCGAGGCCGGCGAGATCGAACCCGCCGCGGGCCAGCACGTTTGCTGCTTCCGGATCGGCACGCAGGTCATAGGGATGGTCGGCTACGAACGGACGCATAGTCAAGGGCGATTCCAGGTTGACCATGGCGATGTCGGCGTCGGCCACGACGACACGCACGGAGGGTTCAAAGACTCCG
>JBFIQU010000169.1:0-4853 GCA_041609395.1 Acidimicrobiia bacterium
CAGAACGTGCTGTGGAGGATGTCGCTCACCCCGGGCCGGATACGGTGGGCGGGCCGGCCTCTCGGCCGCGACAACGAAGACCTGTTCTGCGGCGAACTCGGGCTCAGCACCGACGAGCTCGACGCGTTGCGGACTCGAGGCGTCGTCTGATGGCACGGGGACCCGCCGGAGTCGATTGGGAGCGCCTGAGCGCAGCTCGCATCATCGACCTGGCACACGGCATGCAACGGGGCATGCCGGTGTCGCCGAACCACCCGGCGTACCAGATGGCTCTGCTACGCCGCCACGGCGACATGGTCCGCGCCGACGGCACGTCCGCTGCGAACGAAGTCATTGTCACCGGCGGCCACGTGGGAACCCATGTCGATGCGCTCTGCCACGTCTCCTATCAGGGTTCCCTCCACGGCGGGGTCGAGGCTGCCTCCGTCACCGATCACTTCGGGTTCTCCGCACTCGGGGTCGAGACGATCACTCCGTTCCTCTGTCGCGGCGTGCTTCTCGACGTCGCCGCCGTACGTGGAGAGGATCCCCTTGCGGCGGGATACGAGGTCACGGCCGCAGATCTCGACGCAGCGTGCGAGCGCGCCGGAGTGGAGGTCGCGAACGGCGACGCCGCCCTGATCCGCACCGGATGGAGCGCGCACTGGTCGGAGCCGGCGACCTTCGGAGGCCAGGTCCACGGAGCTCCCGGCCCCGGCCCCCAGGCAGCGCAGTGGCTCGTCGATCGCGGCGTTCGCGTCGCCGGAGCCGAGTCTCTGGCATTCGAGGTCATCCGGCCGGGGGCCGGCCACGCCGCACTGCCGGTGCACCGCATGCTGCTGGTCGACGCCGGAATTCACATCATCGAGGCCATGGATCTCACCGAGCTCGGCGCGGCCGCGGTTTTCGAATTCCTGTTCGTTGCGGTTCCGCTCAAGCTGGTGGGAGCTACCGGCTCGCCACTCCGACCCCTCGCCGTTGTCGATGCCTGAGCACGGGCTGGTCCTCGCGCTCGGCGACTTCATCGCTTCCGTCGAGCCCGATGCAGACGTCCGTGGCGACGCCCGGCGGCGCGTCATGGACACGCTGGGCAACGCTCTGGCAGCACGCGACGAGGACGTGGCGCTGGCGGCTCGGCGGCTCGCCTCGCAATGGGCGGGTCGGGGTGAGGCGAGTGCCATCGGACTACCCGGATCCCTGCCCGCACCGTCGGCCGCACTGGTCAACGGGACCCTGGCCCACGCTCTCGACTTCGACGACACCCATCTCCCGTCGGTCCTGCATCCATCGGCCTCGGTAGTGCCGGCGGCGCTGGCCGTAGCCGAGGCCGTCGACGCAGACGGACGCGGGTTCCTCGATGCCGTGGCGGTGGGCGGCGAGGTGTGCGTGCGGATCGGGATGGCGTCGTACGACGCGGCCGCCCGCAACCACATCCTGTTCGACAAGGGATTTCATGCCACGTCCATCTGCGGGACGATGGGAGCCGCGGCGGCCGCGGCGCGTCTCCTCTCGCTCGACGGCGCCGAAGCGGCGCATGCCGTTGCAATCGCAGCCAGCATGGGTGCCGGACTCATCGAGGCCAACCGCACCGGCGGGACCGTGAAGCGAATCCACTGCGGGTGGGCCGCCCACGCCGGCATCGTGGCCGCCCAGTTCGCCGCCGCCGGAATCACCGGACCGCCAACCGTCCTCGAGGGACGTTTCGGCTTCTTCAACGCCTATTCGGACGGACGGTTCTCCACGGAGGCCGTCACCGGCTCGCTGGCGGACCATTGGGAGGTCGTGCGCACGTTCTTCAAGCCATATCCGACCAACCACTTCACCCACGCCGGTATCGACGCCGCGCTTCGCCTGCGGGAACACGGCCTCGATCCCGACACCATCGAAGCCATCGAACTCGGAGTCGCCGAACCGACGTTGCGAACCATCGCCGAGCCCCCGGATCGCAAAGCCGCTCCCGCGTCGGCCTACGCCGCCAAGTTCAGCGGGCCGTTCACGGTCGCAGCAGCTCTCGTCGGCGGCGGCGGACTCGGTGTAGCCGCCACGGACTTCACGGCTGCGACGATTGCCGATCCGAGCCGCCTGCGCCTGGCCGGCCTGGTCACCTGTGTGGCCGACCCGATTGCCGGAGAGGTTTTTCCGAACCAGTTCCCCGGTGTGCTCCGTGTCACCCTCCGGGACGGCTCGACCCGCGAGGCGCGCGTCGAGCACAACCGCGGCGGCCCGGAGAATCCTCTGCGTGAGGACGAGCTCGCCGCGAAGTTCAGGGCCAACGCCGGTGTCGCGCTGGAACCGGACTCAGTAGCCCGGCTCGAAGGCGAGATCGCTGCTCTCGACGCGGCACCGTCGATTCGGGGGCTGGCAGACGCCCTGACCGACGCCTGACTACTCGATATCGACGGTTCCCGCCGGATCGGCTGGAAGGTCGTCATCGATCGCAGGGATCCCGGTCGGCAGCCCCAGCGCCCACTTGCCGTACGGCCCCAGGTTTCGATCCCAGGCGACGCCGATCTGGGTTGCCATGGCGCTGATGTCCCGGTAGTGCCGCTGCACCGGGTTGCCGTCACTCAGACCCGACGCTCCCATCTGACGAACGAGGCGATGGACCGCGTCGACACAGGTTCGCGTGAGGAAGGCACGGTCACGCATGCTCTCCACCCTCTCCTGCGGTGTCAGCGACTCCCCGGCCGCGCCGCGGCGATGGAGCACATCCAGGATGCGACCGGCTACGAGGGCGGCGGCGTCGATCTGCGCAGCGGACTCGGCGAGCCGAAGCTGAACCGGAAGGGCATCGGCGACCTTGTCACGGAAGATCGCACCCACCCGGCTCTTCGTGATCTCGGTGTACTGCTCCAGCGCACCGAATGCGGCGCCCAGGATCGGACCCAGGAGGCTCGTTCCGAAATACACGGCGAACTCGACGTCGTACACGTAGCTGTCGTTGGCCGAGGCTCCCGGCGGCCGCGCTCCCAGAAACTCTGCGAAACCCAGCGTGCGGTGCCGGGGCACGAAGATCTCGTCCTCGATGACGATGTTCTTCGATCCGGTCCCCCGCAGCCCCGAGACGTACCAATCGTCGACGATCCGGTAGTCGGTGCTGGGAATCAGACACTGCACGAGATTGCGGTGGTCGAACGGCTGGCCCTCGATGAGGAGGGGTGCCGCCACGATCGACCACGGCGCATGATCGACGCCACTGGCAAACCGCCAGGTGCCGCGCAGCCGAAAGCCGCCGTCAACCGGTCTGGCCTCGCCTTCCGTACGGGCCGAGCCGGTGGAGATGAGCACGTCGGCGTCGTCGCCCCACACGTCATGCTGAGCCTCGTCGGCAAAGCGTCCCAGGATGGCAGCGTGCGAGCCCACGACGGACACGATCCAGGCACTCGAACCGCATCCCCGCCCCACCTCACGGCCGAGATCCACCTGGATTCCCCAATCCATCTCGTAACCGCCGTAGCGGGCCGGCTGGAAGCACTTGAAGAACCCGGCATCCATGAGGTCGGAAAACGTCTCGTCGGGCAAGCGGCGGAGCTCCTCGGTGTGGCGCGCCCGCTCCCGCAACTGCGGAACCAGACGCTTCGCCCGGGCGACGAGCTCGTCCCGATCGGGCGCAACATCAACGTGTGCCGTCATACAACCTCCCTGCGGATGAGCCTACCGGTGTCGGCTCTCCCAACCGGGGTCGCCCGCTCACTCCCAGCCCCGGTAGAACGATCGGTTCCAGTAGACCAGTGGTGGGCGGTCCGAGGCTGCACCGTCCACCACGCTGCCGATGATGACGGCGTGATCGCCGTGCTCGGCCACGAACGCATTACGGCACTCCAGGTGCGCCAGCGCGCCCTCGAGGACCGGCGTCCCGTCCTCCGTGCTGCTCCAGTCCGCCCGCTCGAACTTGTCCGGCTCCTTCGAGGCGAACAACATCGCTAGCTCTTCCTGGTCCGCGGCCAGCAGGTTCACCCCGAAATGCTTGCACTGCGTCATCGCCTGATAGCTGTAGGCCTTGCGGTCGATACAGATCAGCACCGACGGCGGGTAGGCCGAGTACGACGTGACCGATGTGGCTGTGAGACCGCGCGGACGATCCTGATCGTCGCGGGTGGTGACGACCGCAACGCCGGACGCCAGCGCCGCCATCGCCGCCCGAAAAACATCGAGGATGCGCTGCGCTTCCTCGTCGAGGGCCGCCGGTCGAGCCGGAGCTCCCCCGTAGAGATACGTGCCCAGGTCGTACCAGGCCAGCTCGAATCCGACGTCGTGCGGCTCGGGCCCGGTCATGACGGGTCTCCGGCGGGAAGATGTTCCCGGATCAGGCGGTCCATCGTCCCCACGTGGGGGCCGTGGAACACGTCCAGACCGAGCTCCGGGAGGTCGAGGAACACCGAACCGAACGGCAGTAGGGATCGAGCCCGCTCGGTCTGCTCGGTGAGGTCGTCGTGAGGCGCAAACACCACCACCTTGCAGGCGACCCGGGGCAGCTCGTCCTCCATCGGATACGTGAAGACCGCCCGGTAGGCGAGATGGGGACCAGGAGACTGCAGTTCGGCAACCGTCAACGCATGGAGATAATCGAGATCGTACGGCGGGGTCCGGTAGGACAGGCGCGCCGTCCAGCGGTCGAGGAGGTGGGAGCCGTCTACGGCAGGAACGGCCCGGGGCGCCCCCCGTCCGGCCATGCGCCGGCGACGCTCCGCGTCGGTATAGAACGGCACCGACACGAGGCCGATGGCGTTGATCCGCTCGGGGGCGAGCCGCGCCAGTGCCACCGCCTCCGTCGCACCGGTATGGGTACCGAGGACGTCGACCGGATCGCGCCAGCCCAGGCGGTCCAGCACCTCGAGGGACACGGACGCCAGCTCTTCCATCGTCGTACCCTC
>JBFIQU010000170.1:0-4840 GCA_041609395.1 Acidimicrobiia bacterium
ATCACCGCCGTCGCGGTGTTCGCCGTCGTCTTCCGCGGCGGATCGGCGAAGCGTCCCAGACTCGACCCGGCGGCGGTTCGACGCGATCGGGCACGTCGGGAAAAGGTCGCCGTCATGGCGGGAGCCCCGAGCACCGACGTCATCGAGACGGCGGAACCCCTCGCCGAGGAGCCCGCGACGCCGCTTCCCGATCCCTTGCTCGAGCAGCGACGCCGGGTGAGCAAGGACGAGTACGGTGTCAGCCGGCGTCAGTTCTTCAACCGGGCGATCCTCGGGGTCTTCGGCGTCTTCCTCCTGCAGTTCGCGGTCGGCTTCCTCGCCTTCTTCTGGCCCAAACTGCGGGCCGGTGGCTTTGGCGGCAAGATCGATGCGGGCGACGTCAACGACGTCAAGGGGCTCATCAACCAACCCGACGGGACGATCATTCCTCTGTTCGTCCCGGCTGCCCAGGCCTATGTCGTTCCTTTCGAGGCCGATCCCTCCGGCTCCTCCTTCGAGGAGCGGCCCGAGGTGATTGCGGGCGGACTCATGGCGGTCTGGCAGCGCTGCGTCCACCTCGGCTGCCGCGTGCCGGTCTGCCTTCCGTCGCAGGGCTTCGAGTGTCCGTGCCACGGCTCCCGCTACAACTTCCACGGCGAGTACGAAGCGGGACCGGCGCCGCGCAACATGGACCGCTTCGTCGTCGAGGTCAACTCGTCGAACCGCTTCGTCATCGATACCGGCACGGTCGTCCAAACTGCCCGATCACAGACGAAGACGATCCGATATCCGCAGGGTCCGTCGTGCTTGTCGGCCGGCGCCGCGGAGCACTCATAAGCATGTCACGTAGGAGAGGAGCCGGCTCGTGGGCCTCGGTGCGGTAGCACTCGGACTCGCCGCGGTCGCCGTCCTGGTGTGGGCGGGTTTCTTGATCAACGCCGGACGGGTGCGCCCGTCTCGAGCCGAAGAGACGCCGAGCAACCTCCAGCCCTATCTGACCGATGACGAACTCGAGTCCACGCGGCTCAACAAGGTGCTGGTTGCTGCTCTGATCTCCTCCGCCGTGCTGGCGATCGTGGTACCGATCTACTACCTCACCGAGACCGACCGTCAGGCGGCGGCCGCCGAGGGCTTCCACGAGCGCAACATCGAGGAAGGCCTCGAACTGTACATCGAGTTCCAGTGCGTCAATTGCCACTCCGAGGGCGGCGTGGGCGGCGCGGTGGCCTTTGTCGAGAAACGAAGCAACCTGGAGACGAGCTGGAACGTGCCGGCCCTCGACGATGTCTTCTATCGCTACGACCGCGACGAGGTCCGGTACTGGATTGTGTTCGGGAGGGCCGGATCGCCCATGCCGGCGGCCGGACTCGAGGGTGGCGGTGCCATGACCTCCCAGCAGGTCGACCAGGTCCTCGACTATCTCGAGTCGATCCAGATCCCGCAGCAGGAAACCCTCACCCAAACGAACGGCAAGGTCGACGAAGCGCTGCGTCGAATCGAGACGGCGGACGAGACGATCGCGACCCGTATCGAAACCCAGGAGGAGGAGATCGCCGAGATCCGAGCGTCCCTGGTGGCGTACGGGGCAACGGCATCCATCCCCGTCGAGGTGAAACAGATCCTGGCCGGCCCGGGAACGTGCACCGCGCGGTCGGCCGCGGTCGTATCTCTGCCGTGCGACGCAGCGGCGACCGACTCGGATCGCGACGGGCTGAGCGACGTCGCCGAGGTCCGGCTGGAGGAGCTGTTCGGTCGCGCCGCCGACGGGATCGGCGAGCTCGCCGGAACGAGCGACCTCGAGGTCAGCCTGGATCCGGCCGACGCGTTCACCACCACCGACGCCGCCGGGGATAGGGTCCCCGATCTCGACCAGGTCGTGGAGGCGCGTCAGAATCTGCTCACCGTGATGCTGGGCCTGGCCGTGTTCGCCCGCAATCCCGAGCCCTTCCTGGAGAGATCCCAAGCAGGTCTCGAGTTCCTGCAGCGCGCCGCCGCAGAGCGGAAGTACGACATCGACTTCGAGGCTCTGGCGGCCGATGCCTTCAACGGCGACGTGGAGATGGCGCGGCGTGCGAGCGGCCTCTACAACGCCTACTGCGCTCGGTGCCACACCGCCGGCTATTCCGCAGGCGTGCAGTTCGAGCAGGAACCGGGGAGCGGCGCGTTCGGTCCGGGTCTGCGCGACGGCCGCTCGATCGTGCAATTCCCCAGCTTCGACGACCACGTCGATTTCATCATCAAGGGTTCCCAGAACGCGGTCGCCTACGGTGTCAACGGTGCGGGCCGCGGCTGGATGCCGGGCTTCGGATTCACGTTGACGCGGGAAGACATCGAGTTGATCGTTCGGATCGAGAGGGCGCTGCAATGAGCAGGTTTCTGCAACGCGACGACGGGTTGAGCAGGCTGGACTGGCTCGGAATCGCTGCAGCCGTGGGCGGTCTCGCCGTACTCGTACCACCGATTCGCGGGGCCATCGGTGAGTTCTACGACTGGGCCATCTGGTCGAGTGTCTTTCGCCGGGGACTGCTCATCGGCATCGGATCGTTCGTGATCTTCGGTGGAACGGTCTATCTCATTTTGTGGACCAACTTGGGGACACGGCTCGGCTTCCTCATCTCGGGTGCCGCCTTGACCGGCTTCGCGGCGCTGAACGGACTCCTGTTCGTCATGTACTCGCCACGCGGGCCGCGGCCGGCCGACATCGAAGGGCTGAACGCCTTCCAGATCAGAATCATGCCGGGGGCGATGATGATCGGCTCGGCCATCCTGTTCGTGATGTTCCTGGTGGCGCTGTCGCGTCTCGAGGCTGCCGACAAAGTCGAATAGCCGGGGTCTACTCGACCGGGCGGTCTCGGCTCATGTAGAAACTCAGGATCTGCAGCTCCGTGGAGAGGTCCACCCGCCGCACCTCGACGCCCGGAGGAACGTGGAGGATGGTCGGAGCGAAGTTGAGGATCGACCGGACCCCTCCTCGAGCCATGACCTCGGCGACTTCCTGGGCCACAGCCGCCGGCGTTGCAACGATACCGATGGCGATGTCGCGCTCTGCGATGGCTGCTTCCAGGGCGTCGATAGGTTCGATCGGCACGCCGCCTATCGCGGTGCCCACCTTCTTCTGGTCCGTGTCGAAAATGCCTGCGATGCGGAACCCTCGCTCGATGAACCCCGGATAGTTGGCCAGGGCCGCACCCAGATTGCCGGCTCCGACGATGGCGATCGGCCAGGCGCGGTGACCGCCGAGGCGACGCTCGATCAACGATCGCAGCTGTTCGACCGAATACCCGACACCGCGTACCCCGTAGGAGCCGAGATACGAGAGGTCCTTGCGGACTTTGGCCGAATTCACATTGGCCATGGCGGCCAGTTGTTCGGACGAGATCGTCTCCTGCGCCGCGGGGAGCTCGTCGAGGCATTCGCGGTAGAGCGGAAGCCGCTGGACCGTTGCGCCGGGGATCGGAGCTTTCACAGGCGTGATGGTAGGACGGCGATCACGAGGACGGGCTGCCGATGCCCACCGTCTGCGGCCCGCCGCGGCTCACGGCTCGCGGCCGGCCAGCGTCTTCAGGAGGCGGCCGAGTTCTCTCGACTTCCAGCGGCCCCACACCAGGGTCTCGCCGGCGTGACGAACGACGGGGACCCGATGGCCATACCGGCGCTGCAAGTCCACATCGCCGTCGACATCAACGGTCGTTACCTCGAAGCCGTATCGTCGCCGCCACTTGTCGAGATCATCCCAGCCGTCGTCGCACAGCGGGCAGTTCTGCCTCGTCAGGAACTCGACGACGGGTTTCGGTTCAGCCACGGCGGAACGGTAGGGTCGTGGTGATGCGTCCTGCCACATCTCTCGTCATCCTGGGACTGCTGGCGATCATCGTGATCGCCTTTGCCCTCTGGCTGGTCACATCGGACCTCTGAACACGACCGCCATCCCTTCGCGCAGGCCGAGGTCATCGGTGGCCCGGCCGTTGCGCACGGCGAGCGCCACCAAGCCGTAGCTGTCCACGACGACGAGAGCCTCACCCGGTTCGACCTCGCCGAAGGTACCTGCCCATGTGAGCCGATGGCCGGTACCCGCCACGACGACTTCGACGGTCCCGCCCGGCGCGATGCCGAGCGAGGCCAGATCGTCGGGACCGAGGTTGGTCTGGACGTTTCCGAACCCGTCGACCCACCAGGCCTCGCCGCGGAGTACGCCGTTCTCGCTTTCGACCAACGGGAGGAGCAGGGGGGTGAGCGAGGCGGGATCGACCGCCGGACCGAGATCCGCCAGGTTCCCCTGTCCCGACGCCAGCACGGCGGCGGCGGGCGCGAAGACATCACGCCCGTCGAACGTCGCGGCGGCGGTCGGGAGCCTGAACTGGGGATTCGACAGCTCGACGATCTCGGTGGCCCCTCCGACCATCGCGACTGCGGGGGCCAGCAACCCGTTGTCGGGGCCGACGAAGTAGCCCCAGGCAGTCCGGGCCGCCACCGGACGACGTGTCGTGCCCACCCCTGGATCGACGACGGCGAGTGCAACACCGTTAGGCAGATACTGGATCGCCCGCATCAACAACAGCCCGCCGCCCCGAACGTCGCCGGGCCGGATCCGATGTGCGACGTCGATCACCTTCAAGGCCGGTTCGATGCGGGCTACGACACCATGAACGACACCTACGAATTCGTCGTCGAGTCCGTAGTCGGACATGAAGCTGATGGGGCGGAGATCACCGGACACGGCGAGCGATGGTAGCCACCCGGCGACAGGCGACAGGCGACAGGCGACAGGCGACAGGCGACGGGCGACAGGCGACAGGCGACGGGCGACAGGCGACAGGCGACAGGCGGATAGCCTCGGCCCATGACCGACCGGTATCACCAA
>JBFIQU010000171.1:0-4814 GCA_041609395.1 Acidimicrobiia bacterium
CCAGGTTGGTCGTTCATGGTGCGGTTGCTCTCTTCTCGGTGATGCGGACTCGGTGCATCTGCCGGGACGAGGTGGCTCCCCGCGGTACCACCCGGCTTGCCGGAATCGGATCCGGCCGCTCGATTGCCCATATCGGAGGGACACCGGCGGGTTCTACTGGCCGCGCTGCGGCGTTCTTCCCGCGGCTCGGGGGTGATCTCCGCCGGAGACGACGGCACCGGTCTCACACCAACACCGGCTCGCTGAGCCTGCTACTCCGGCGGCGCCGTCCCCGTCGACGCCGTGACCGGCAATCGTAGTCGGATCCGGTTCAGGTGCCGGGCACAATACCGAGCAGCCGGTCGCCGACCACGTCGGGGGCCAGTCCCGCCACCAGGAGGCGTTTGCTACGAGAAGAGCCTCCGGCGACGAGGGTCACGCCGGCTCCGGTGAGCGCCGCGATGAGGGCGACGACTTCCTCGTTGGCGCGACCACGCTCCGGTGGGGCGCCCACCCGCACCCGCAGCGCGTCTCCATGAACCCCGGCCACGCCGGGCCGGGACGATCCGGGTACCACCCAGACGGTGAGGACCGTTCCCTCAGGGTGTGCGACTGCGTACGACACGACCCGAGTCAAGTCCTGCGGGCCGAAATCGGCAACGGAATACGCCGTGACCGGGGAGCGTTGTCCGGGGTTCCGGGAGGTCACTGCTAATGTCCTCCGGACTTTCGGAGGTTGGCGTGACCCGAAAACTGGCAGCTTCGACCGTCGATCGCTTCCGCAGGCGCCTCGAAGAGGAGCGGGAGCGACTGTCGGCGCTCATCGAAGAGATGGAACAGGAGCGTGAAGAGGCGCGTTTGTCGGAGACTTCGTCCGAGCGCAGCCCCGATCCGAATACGGCCGAGGGAGGCTCCCTCGCCTTCGAGTTCGAGAAGGAGCTGTCGGTGGCACGCAACGCCGAAGATCTTCTGGCCAAGGTCGAACACGCCCTGGAGCGGATGGATCAGGGGGTGTACGGCATCTGCGAGGTGTGCGGGGATCCGATCCCGGTGGCCCGGCTCGACGCCCTTCCCTACGCCACGACCGACGTGTCGTGCGCTTCGGCTCGCTGACCCCGCGGGGCGTCGCGGTAACGGCCGCCGTCACCGTGATGGTCGCCGACCAGGTGACCAAGGTCTGGGCGGTGGCAGCGCTGAGCGACGGTCCGGTGACACTCATTTCCGGATTCCTGTGGTTCCGGCTCGTGCGCAACGCCGGGGCCGCCTTCGGGCTCCTGCCCGGCGCCGGTGCAGTCATCGCCATGCTCGCCCTCGTCGCGGCGGCCGCCATCTTGATCGCCGTGAGGACGATGGAACGGCGGATCGACGCGCTGGCGCTGGGTCTCGTCCTCGGGGGCGCGCTCGGCAACCTCATCGATCGCATCGTGCGCGGCGACGGGTTCCTCGACGGCAGGGTCGTCGATTTCATCGACTTCGACTTCTTCCCGACGTTCAACGTCGCCGATACCGCCATCACGATCGGGGCCATACTTGCCCTGTGGCTGGCGATGCGATCCGCAGATACGTGATCGTTCCGTCCGAGCTGGACGGAGCGCGGGCCGACCTCGTCGTGGCGCGCCTCGCCGGGGTGAGCCGGGCTACGGCTCGAGCCATGGTCGATACGGGCAGTGTCACCGTGGCCGGCGTGGCGGTGGGGGCGTCGGATCGCCTGGCCGCCGGTACCGAGCTCGTCGTGCCGCCGGTGCCCGAGGCGGAGCCGCTGCGGCCCGAGCCGGTCCCGTTCGGGGTGGTGTGGGAGGACGACGAGATCGCCGTGGTCGAAAAGCCGGCGGGAGTCGCCGTACATCCGGGGGCCGGGCGACGGCACGGCACCCTCGTTTCCGGGCTGCTGGAACGCTGGCCGTTCCTCCAGGGGGTTGGAGAGGCCGACCGGTGGGGCCTCGTGCACCGGCTCGATATCGACACGTCGGGAGTGTTGCTCGTAGCCAAGAGCGCGGAGATGCTCGCTGCGTTGCAGAAGGATCTGGCCGAACGAGCGGTCAAGCGCACCTACCAGGCCCTCGTCGTGGGCACGTTCGACATCGAGACCGGAACCATCGATGCGCCGATCGGCCGCGACCCCGCTCAGCCGACTCGGATGGCGACGCGTCCCGACGGGCGTCCGGCTCGCACCCACTACGTGTGCACGGCTTCGTGGGCTGCCGCCGGGGTCACGCTGATCGATGTCGATCTCGAGACCGGGCGCACCCATCAGATTCGCACCCATTTCGCTTCGATAGGGCATCCGGTGGTCGGTGACCGGCTCTACGGCGCCGGCCCCACCGCCGCCGATCCGGGACGGGTGTGGCTGCACGCGCGGCGCATCTCGTTCCGGCATCCGACGACCGGCGCCGTCGTGGAGGCGACCGCGGCGCTGCCGGACGACCTGGCCGAATCCTTGGTTCATCTCGGACCAGGGGACTGATGATCGAGGACCGCCTCGACGCGGCGGAGGCGTTTGCGTCACTGCGGCGAGGGCTTCTGCAGCCGGAGGGCGTTCCGTTGCGGGTGGCCACGAGCGCCGCCATCGCAGTTGCGGCTCCGGGTTCGGCGACGGAGCGCGAACTCCGCTGGTGGCGGGAGGAACCGGCGGAGGGGCACATGGTGTCGCGACTGGCGGCCGTGGCCGAGGCGGCGGCCGCCGGGCGATGCAGTGAGGCGGCCGCGGTGATCCTCGAACGCTACGGCGAGTCCGGCATCGCAGCCGCCGTCGGCTTCGCAGCTCTCTCCAGGATGGAAGGACTGGAGGCACCTCGGCTGGTTGAGCGGTACAGCCTGGCTCCCCCGCCGCGGGAGCGCGATGCGGTCGACGTCATGAGTTCGATTCGCCGCGCCTTCGGCGAGATCCCCGTGCCCTGGTCGCGAGTCGGCCATCAGCTGGGGGCGATCCGTCGCTGGTGGACGGTGCACGAGACCGTGATGCGGCCCGGGGCGCTGAGCGGTGAAGAGAAATGGCTGGCAGCGGTCGCCGCGTTCCGTGCGATCGGGGCCGACCACGCCGCCATCCCGTACGAGCGACTGCTTGAGGAGTGGACGCCGGATGCCGACGAACGGGAAGCCGCCGTTCGCGGCGACCTGACGCGGCTGCGCCGCGGGTTCCGCCGTGCACAACGGGCCGCCGCCGCGTTGACGACGGGCGCCATCGATCGCGACCGGGGTCGCTTGGCCACGGCGGGGTTGACGGACGCCGAAGAGAGCGAATACCTCGACGTGGTGACGTTCGTCAGGGGTTTGTCGACGTACGGGATCCTGTGACGTCAGCCGAAGAAGGTTCTGGCCACTCCGTACAGCTCTTCGTCGACGCCGCGAATACCGGAGCAGGCGTCCTCGAGCGGGACGGGAACGATCTGAGTCCCGCGCAACGCCGTCATCACCCCGCTCGTGCCGGCCGCGGCGTAGTCGGCGGCAGCAACGCCGAGGCGGGTCGCCAGCACCCGATCCCACGCGGTGGGGGTTCCGCCGCGCTGGATGTGGCCCAGGACCGTGACCCTGGTCTCGAATCCGGTGAGATCTTCGATGAGCGGTTGGATCTGATAGGCGACCCCTCCGAGCCGTTCGAACCCGAAGGAATCCTTCCGCACCTCCACCGCGCCGGGATCGGGCGGGACGATGCCCTCGGCGATCACGACGATCGAGAAGCTGCGGCCGCGGCGGTTGCGGCGCTGCACCACCTCGGCGACGTCGTTGAGGTCGTACGGTATTTCGGGGATGAGGATGGCGTCGGCGCCGCCGGCGATACCGGAGTAGGTGGCGATCCATCCTTTCGTGCGTCCCATGACTTCGAGCAGCATCACCCGGTTGTGCGACTCTGCAGTCGTGGACAGCCGATCGATGGCGTCGGTTGCGATTTCGACCGCGGTGTCGAATCCGAAGGTCAGGTCGGTCGCCGGGATGTCGTTGTCGATGGTCTTGGGCACGCCGATCGTGGCGACGCCGGTGTCCTGGGACAGCTGGAGCGCCGTACGCAACGTCCCGTCACCCCCGACGACCACCAGCGTGTCGATGCCGTTCGCTTTGAGGGTCCGGGTCACGCTGGCGGCGCCGTCTCCGTGCACATAGGGATCCATGCGGGAGGTGCCGAGGATGGTTCCGCCCCGCGCCAGGATGCCGCGAACGTCGTCGCGGTCCAGCATCCTCGTCTTCCCCTCCATGAGGCCTTGCCATCCGTTGAGGATCCCGACGACGTCGCGGTCGTGGTCGTCGGTCGCCCGGACCACGACGCCGCGAATGACGGCGTTCAACCCGGGGCAGTCCCCGCCGGCCGTGAGGATCCCGATGGCGGACATGCTCAGTAGAGGAACATCGGCTTGCCGCCGACGTGACGGACCTTGGGCAGGTACTCGTCGGAGTCGTAGAGCTCGTCCACGTCGACTCGCTTCACGCCTTCTTTGGTCACGCTGATGGGAACATTCGTGTACGTCCCGGAGCGCAGCGCCACCATGCGGCCCGACGACCCTTCCACGGCGAGATCTGCCGCCATGACGGCGTAGTTCGTGGCCACCATCAGGTCGAGGGAATCGGGACTCCCCGAGCGCATGAGATATGCGACCTGCTGGTAGATGATCCCGTGACCCGTCTTCTCCTTGAGCAGTTCGCCGGTCACGGCACCGATGCCCCCGAGCTTGCGGTGCCCATACGCGTCGGCGTCGCCACTCAGGATCATGTCGCCGCCGATGATCGTTGCTCCCTCGGAGATGGTGACCATGGCGTAGTTCGAGGGGTTGCTTCGTTTGTCGTCGACCAGCAGCTTGGCGAGCTTGTCGATGTCGAACGGCACCTCGGAGATGATGGCCCGG
>JBFIQU010000172.1:0-4788 GCA_041609395.1 Acidimicrobiia bacterium
AACATCCCCTACTGGACGGCGCTCACCGACCTCGAGTCGATTGCGGCGCAGCTTCCCGAGCATCGCGAGGTGGTTGTGGTGTGCGCCCACGGGGGCTCGTCCGGGATGATCGTCGAGATGATCGACCGCCACAACGTGCACAACCTGGACGGGGGGATGGACGCCTGGGCGGTCACCCTCGTGCCGCGGACCCTCTACGACGACGGAACCCGCTTCATCGTGCAACTCGATCGCGTCGCCAAGGGCTGCCTGTCGTATGCGGTGGGCTCGCGGGGGGCAACGATGGCCGCCGTCGATCCGGCTGCCGACCTGGAGCCATACCTGGCGATCGCCGAGGAGATGGAGGCCGAGATCACCGACGTCTTCGACACCCACCTCCACGCCGACCACGTCTCCATCGCACGCAAGCTGGCGACACGAACCGGGGCCACCTATCACCTCTCGCCGGGTGACGGCGAAGGAGCCGCATTTCCCTTCACCCCCCTCCGCGACGGGGAAACGTTCACATTCGGCGAACTCGAGCTGATCGTCCGCTCTGTCGCAACACCCGGCCACACCCCGGGATCGACATCGCTGGAGGTGGACGGCCGCTTCCTGATGACCGGCGACGCCGTGTTCGTTTCCGGTGTGGGCAGGCCCGACCTCGGGGGTGAGACGGAGCCCTGGGCGCGCGACCTGTTCGCCACCATCCACGACAAGCTGGCTCCGCTCGCACCCGATCTCGAGGTGTGCCCGGCTCATTACACGACCCGCGGCGAGGCGACCCCGGACGGGACGGTGCGGCGGCGCCTCGGTGACCTCCTCCATCACGACCCGGTCGTGTCGATCGACGACGCGGACACGTTCGTGTCGTACGTGGTCGATCATCTCGGCGAGCCGCCTCCTGTCTACGCCGACATCAGGAAGGTCAACCTCGGAATCCTCGAGCCCGACGACGAACGCATCCGGGAACTCGAAGTCGGACGCAACGAGTGTGCCCTCGCCGGATGAACAACCTGCCGTAGGCTTGCGGCATGCGCGTTCTCGGAGCGATCCTGGCCGGTGGAAGGTCCCGCCGAATGGGCTCCGACAAGGCCGACTTCGTCATCGGCGGCGCAACGATGTTCGAGTGGGTCGCGAACGCGTTGCGACCGGCCGTCGACGACATGGTTGCTCTCGGCGGACCGCAACGATCCCTCCCGGTCGTGCCGGATCCGCCGGGTCTCACGCCGGGACCCCTGGCCGGCCTCGTGGCCGCGCTGCACGCCGGGGCCGACCACATCGTCCTCGTGGCAGTCGATCAGCCATACCTTCGCACGACGACGCTCCATCGGCTGGCGGCGGCAGCCGGCGACCTCGCCATCGTGCCCGTCTTCGAGGGCGCCCGGCAGGTCACCTGCGCCGTCTATCCGGCCAACCTCGCCGAAGCAGCCGCCGACGAGGCCGCCGCCGGCGGATCGATCCAGACGTTGCTCGATCGGGCCGCGTTCACGCCGGTGGTCGAGGCGGAGTGGTCGGCGTGGGGAGAGGACGGGCGTTCGTGGCTCAGCATCGACGACCCGGCAGCGGCGAACGCAGCCCTGGACCGCTTCGGTCCGCCCGGCCACCCCGCGTGACTGGACGCCACTGCGGGTAAGATCATCCCTCGTCTCGTTCGAGGATCGACCGTGAACAACCGTACCCGTATCGCCATCGCGCTCGGCGCCGTCGCCGTCGTGATCATCGCGATCGTCGTGATCTCGTCCGGCGACGACGACCCGCCGATCGCAGCGTCGACGACGACGTCCGACGCCTCGACCGTGACGACCGGCAGCCAACCCGGCGACCCGACGACCACCACCGCGACCGAACCGGCCGCCACGACCACGACCGAGCCGGGTGCATCCACCACGACGACCGCCGCGGGCGAAACGACGACGACGCAGGGTGGAACGACGACGACGACGACGCAGGGTGGAACGACGACGACGACGCAGGGTGGAACGACGACGACCACCGGCCAGACGACGTCGACCACCCGGGCCGCCACCACGACGACCACGACCCGTCCCGAGCTACCGGCGAACGTCGCCGCCACGGCAGCCGCCATCGTCGCCGCCGCGGAGAGCGAGGACCTCGACGCGCTCGACGACCTCACGGGCCCGTTCTTCGCGTACACGGCGGGACCCGACCACCCCGACGGACCGGTGGGGTACTGGCAGGACCGGATCGGCGAGGGTGTCGATGTGTTCGGGATCATGGCGGCGGTGTTCTCCCTCGACCCCGTCGACGAGGAGGAAACGGGCCAGCTCCTGGTGTTCCCGTATCACGCCGCCCGCGAATTCAGTTCGTTGAACGCTGCCGAATTGGCCGACCTCGAACTTCTCGGCGGTCCGTCGGTCTACGAAGACGAGACGTACTTCGGCTGGGTCGGTGCCATCAGGGCCGACACCGGCGAGTGGTTCTTCTACCTGGACGGGCAGGAGTAGCAGCGGCCTGCGCCGCGGCAGCCATCAGCTGTCGGTTACCGGCCTCCGGCCCGGCAGAGCCGAGATGCAGCGACGACGGCTCCCTAGGCGGGGCGGCCCACGCCGCCCGAACAGCTGGCGCTGATCTCGGGAGCGTCGGTGTTGAGGAAGGCGCTGATGAACTGCTCGATGCGGGGATCCTCGGCGGAGTCGAGCCGCAGTTGGTGGCCCCACGACGTCACGACAACGGCGCTGTCCAACCCCGGGTACGGAGACACGAGGATCTCCGACGAGCGCTCGGCGAACCCGCGCAGACGTCCGACGGACGAGTCGTCGAGATCGGTGGCGAAGGCAATCCAGATCGCTCCGTGCTCGAGAGCGTGCACGGCGTTCTCGTCTCGAACCGGTTCGTCATAGAAGCCGCAGTTCTGCCAGATGGGATTGTGGGGACCGCCGCCGGGTGGCGGGTTCTCGTAGGCGATAGCACCTTCAACGTGATCCCGGGTGCCGATCTCGAGCTCGACGGTGCCTTCCGGTGGCTCGGCGCCCAGATCGATGTCGTCCGGCTGATCCCCGGCGATGAACACGATCAACAACACCACGACGAGTCCGCCGAGTCCGTACCCCACGTACTTCAGCCACGGACGACCGCCGCCGGCCGATGCCTGCGAGGTCGACGGGCGCGTCGGCCGTGTCGACGCTGAAGAACGTTTCCGCTTGTTGCTCATGGTGCTGCCTTCGGTGGACCGACGGGATATTTCGGCTCCAACTTAGAAGATATTCAGCGGTATTCCCGAACCCGTCCCGATGATCGCGAAACATAAGGAGCCGGCCACCTTGCCGCATCGAGCCGGGTGCGGTACAACCGCTCCGGCGCCTCGCGCGCTACTTCCCCGCTTCCCCGCTGCGTCATACCCTTGACGTAGTTACATGCCTGTGATTACAATCTTGCCTCCTGCCCAAGATATCGTGGTTGTCTTGCTTCCCCACCACAACATCTTGTGTCCAGGGTGGCAAGCAGGCCGGTAGGGACCCGGCCGTGGGACGTGGAGGAGGAACGCAGACGCATGGAGAGTGCACCCGGGCTACGCATCGAACGCCGGTTCACCACAACCGGATCCGACCCCTTCGACAGTGTCGAGTGGCAACGACGCGACTCGCGGATAACCAATCCCGACGGGTCGATCGTCTTCGAGATGAAGGACGCCGAGATCCCGGCCGGCTGGTCGCAGGTCGCCACCGACATCATGGTGTCCAAGTACTTCCGCAAGGCGGGCGTACCCCAGTACGACGAGCACGGATCCGTCATCACCGACGAGGACGGCACGGTCGTCACCGGACCCGAGCGGTCGGCGCGCCAGGTGATCGCCCGGCTCGCCGGCACCTGGCGATGGTGGGGAGAGCAGTACGGCTACTTCGCCTCGGCGGAGGATGCCGCCGCCTTCGAGGATGAGCTCTCCTACATGCTTGTCAACCAGATGGCGGCCCCCAACAGCCCGCAATGGTTCAACACCGGACTCCACCACGCATACGGGATCGAGGGCCCTCCGCAGGGCTTCTGGTTCGTCGACCCCGACACGGGCATCCTCACCGAGGCGCCCGATTCCTACTCGCGCCCATCCCCCCACGCTTGCTTCATCCAGTCCGTCGACGACGACCTCGTCAATCCCGGCGGGATCATGGACCTATGGGTGCGAGAAGCGCGCCTGTTCAAGTTCGGATCCGGCACCGGTTCGAACTTCTCCAACCTGCGCGGGGAGGGTGAATCGCTGTCCGGCGGCGGCCGGTCCTCGGGACTCATGTCCTTCCTGAAGGTCGGCGACCGCGCCGCCGGCGCCATCAAGTCGGGCGGTACCACCCGACGCGCCGCCAAGATGGTGATCCTCGACCTCGATCACCCCGACATCGAGGAGTTCATCGCGTGGAAGGCGCGGGAAGAGGACAAGGTCCGCTCCCTCATCGCCGCCGGTTACCCGGCCGACTTCAACGGCGAGGCCTACCAGACGGTTTCGGGGCAGAATTCCAACAACTCGGTTCGGGTGCCGACCGAGTTTGTGAGAGCCGTGATGGACGACAGCGACTGGGAGCTCACGGCGCGAACGACCGGTGAGGTCGTCAAGACCGTCAAGGCCCGCGACCTCTGGCACCAGATCGCCGCTGCCGCATGGGCGTGCGCCGACCCCGGCGTCCAGTTCGACACGACGATCAACGAGTGGCACACCTCGCCGGCAGGGGGCCGAATCCGGGCCTCGAACCCGTGCTCCGAGTACATGTTCCTCGACAACACGGCATGCAACCTCGCCAGCCTCAACCTCGTCGCCTTCACCAACGGCAACGGCGAGTTCGAGGTCGACGCCTACCG
>JBFIQU010000173.1:0-4720 GCA_041609395.1 Acidimicrobiia bacterium
AATCAAACGCCACGAGCATCCCCTGGTAGTACCGAATCTGTACAGCAGCTCGGATGTCATCACCGCTTCGACGTAGCAGTCCGTACCGGAGGCCGTCGTCGACGTTCAGGGGACTGATCGCAGCCGCTACCTCAGCCTCCGGGACCTCGACTCCGAGGAGGAAGAGGCGGATGAGTGTGTCGACAGAACGACCGCCGTCGGTCCGATGGAGCAGCTGCGGCAGGTGTTTCGGACCCGGGCTCCGAATTCTTCCGACCTCGAGCGTGTCGACGATGGTGCGGTCCGTATACCCGGCGTCCTCGAAGACCGCACGGATCCGCCGGTAGTCGTCCACGGAGTCGATCGAGAAGGGCTTCGAGCCGAGCGTGGTCATAGCGGAAAGCTACTCCCCGCCCCGCGTCGCAGCAGGTTTCAGCCGCGCACCGCAGCGGCGAATTCCACAACCGCCTCGTGGAGCGACTGCGCGGCCTCCGCCGCGGTGTCGGCTTCGAGCACCCGCCGCACCAGCGCCGATCCGACGATGATCCCGTCGGCGACCGCCGCGGCAGCGGCGGCGTGCTCGGGAGTGGAGATCCCCACACCGAGCACCAGCGGAATCCTGGTGACACCCCGTACCCGTCGCGCCAGCTCCGTCACGTGCGAACTCGCCTCGCGGCGCTCGCCCGTCACGCCGAGATCCGCCACGCCGTAGATGAACGCCGGCTCGGCGGCGGCCACCGCACGCAACCGGCGGTCGTCGGTCGTCGGTGCCGCGAATTGCACCATCCCCAAACCTGCCTCCGCGGCGGCCGCAGCGATCGGCGCCGACTCGTCGACCGGCAAGTCGGCAACGATCAACCCGTCGGCCCCGGCGGCGGCCACTCGTTCGGCGAATTCCTTTTCCCCGATCCGCAGCACGGGATTGACGTAGGTCATCACCAGGGTCGGCTTGCCGGTGCCGGAGGCAACGCCGCGAACCACCTCCAGGGCCCGATCCAGATCGATCCCGTTGCGCAGCGCACTGGCTCCGGCCGCCTGAATCACCGGGCCGTCCATGAGCGGATCGGAATACGGAATCCCGACCTCGAACCCGTCGGCTCCGGCTTCCGCCATCGCCTCGAACAGGGAAATGGAGTCCGGCACCGACGGCAGACCCGCAGTCAGGTACGGCAGGAGCACGGCCCGACCTTCGGTCCGGGCGGCTTGGAACATTGCGGAGAGGCGTTCAGTCCCCACGGGCCGCCGCCACCTGTTGCACGTCCTTGTCGCCTCGTCCGGAGAGATTCACCAGCACCGTCTTGCCGGCCAGGGCGCCCCGTTCCTTCGCCACCCACGCGATGGCGTGCGCCGGCTCCAGCGCCGGGATGATCCCTTCGGTGCGGCTCAGGAGATCGAACCCTTCGAGTGCTTCGGCATCGGTCACCGACACGTAGCGGGCGATGCCCTCCTCCATGAAGTAGGCATGCTCCGGCCCGACGCCCGGGTAGTCCAACCCGGCAGAGATCGAATGGGCTTCGATGACCTGGCCCGCGTCGTCCTGCAGCATGTAGGTGCGCGCCCCGTGAAGGACGCCCGGCGAACCGGCCACCAGCGACGCGCCGTGCGCTCCGCTGTCCAGGCCGAACCCTCCGGCCTCGACGCCCACCAGTTCCACACCACGCCCGGCGAGCGGATAGAAGATCCCCATCGAGTTGGAGCCACCCCCGACGCAGGCGACCACGACGTCTGCCATGTCGTCTCCGAGTTGGTCGATGACCTCGTCTCCGATGACCCGCTGCAGTTCACGAACGATCCACGGGAAAGGATGCGGCCCGACGACCGAGCCGATGATGTAGTGGGTCGACTCGACGGTGGCGACCCAATCCCGCATTGCCTCCGACACGGCGTCCTTGAGCGTCGCCGCTCCCGAGGTCACCGGGACCACCTCGGCACCGAGCAGCCGCATCCGGTATACGTTGAGCGCCTGCCGTTCGATGTCCTTGGCCCCCATGTACACGACACACTCCTGACCCAGCAGGGCACACGCCGTGGCGGTGGCGACACCATGCTGACCGGCGCCGGTCTCGGCGATGATGCGCGGTTTCTTCATGCGCTGGGCGAGAAGTGCCTGACCGACGGTGTTGTTGATCTTGTGGGCGCCGGTGTGGGCCAGGTCTTCCCGCTTGAGCAGGACACGCACGCCGAGCTCCGCAGAGAGCCGCTTCGCTTCGTAGATCGGCGTGGGACGCCCGACATAGTGCTCGAGCAAGTCGTGGAACTGGTCACGGAACGTCTGGTCGGTCCAGGCTGCGGTGAAGGCGGCTTCGAGTTCTTCGAGTGCCGGCATGAGCGTCTCGGGCGCGAAACGCCCTCCGAACTCTCCGAACCGGCCCCGATCGTCGGGCCTGGTGACCGTCATGCTCGCTTCGCCTCCTCGATGAACCGCCGGACCTTATCGGAATGCTTGATGCCCGGCTTCAGTTCCAAACCCGACGACGCATCCACACCCCACGGGTGGGCCGCCGCAATCGCGTCCGCAACGTTGTCCGGGTTGAGTCCGCCGGCGAGGACGAACGGGCGGCCCACGCCGGCGGCCAGCGCCCAATCGAAGGCGCGGCCGGTCCCGCCGTGCAACCGGCCGTCCGCGGTGTCGAGAAGCGGAATCTGGTCGGCAGGCACGCCGTCGAGATCGACGACCTCGCCGACCGGGACGGGGCGGAGGACGACGAGCCCCGCATCGATCGCCGCCTGCGACGAGGCGGCGGCGAAGCGGCCGTGGGGTTGCACGCCGCCAACGCCGGCCTTGGCTGCAGCGGCGAGCAGCTCCCCCGGTTCGAGGTGAACGGCGACGAGGACGGTCATTGCATCGCCGGCATCTGCCACCATGCCGGCGACCGCTTCGGGGGTCACGTACCGCTTCGACGCCGGGTGCACGACGAAGCCCACCGCATCGGCCCCGTTCCCGGACGCGACCCTGACGTCCTCGGCCCGGGTCAACCCGCACACCTTCACCCAGGTCACGGCGAACTCCGCAGCGCGGCGATCAACGCCGCGGGGTCCTCGGATCGCACCAATGCCTCGCCGACGAGGATGGCGTCGTATCCGGCGATCGCCATCCGAGCCGCCGACGCCGGATCCGATACGCCGGATTCGGCCACCCGCACCACATCGGGTCCGAGGCGCGGCGCCACCGCCTCGGCGGTCGCCAGGTCGGTCACGAACGTCGTGAGGTCACGATTGTTGACCCCGATGACGTCGGCCCCGGCCGAGAGGGCCCGGTCTGCCTCCGCCGCCGTATGCGCTTCGACGAGTGCAGCCATACCCGCCTCGCGTGTCTCGGCCATCAACTCCGCCAGTTCGGCATCGGACAGGATGGCGACGATGAGGAGGACGGCGTCCGCTCCGTGAGCCCTCGCTTCCCATACCTGGGCGGGCTCGACGATGAAGTCCTTGCGCAGCAGCGGGAGACCGACGGTGTCCCGGACCGCTTCGAGATCGTGGAGCGACCCGGCGAAGTAGTCCGGTTCGGTCAAGACCGAGATCGCGGCCGCGCCACCTTCTTCATACCTCAGGGCCCAGCGGGGTGGGTCGAGGTCGCCGGCCAGCATTCCCGCCGATGGCGAGCGACGTTTGATCTCGGCGATGACGGCAAGCCCGGGTCGGGTCAACGCTGCCTTGAAATCGCGGGGCGGATCCGAGGCTTCGGCGGCACGTTGCAGCGCGCCACGCCGGGCCCGCACGTCGGGCAACCGGCTGCGTACCGAGGCAACGATCTCGCCGAGCATGGTGCCATGGTACGGGTGGTCTTCGCGTTCTCCGGCCGTCACGCTACGGTGCCGCCGGTATGCGGCGTTTCACCGCTCTGCTCCTCGCGGTATTCATCTCGCTTCCCGCGTGCGCTCCGTCCGACGAAGGCCGGTCGATCGAGGGAATCTTCGTGCTGCGGTGCGGCGCGTGCCACCGCGCCGACGGGTCCGGCGTCGGTGCGTCACTCGGGCCCGGGTCGCCGGCGGCGACGATGCCGGACGCCGAGATCGCTACCGCGATTCGCGACGGGCGCGGCACCATGCGGGGCTTCGGGAACCGCCTGTCCGATGAGCAGATCGACGGCCTCGTCGCGTACATCAGGGCGCTGCAGAATCCGTAGCCGACCGGCGGCTGAGAACTATCGGCCGAAGCTCACCCGGAACGTGGTTCCGGAACCCAGCGCCGAGTCGACGGAGATGGTTGCGCCCATGGCATCGACGAGTTCCCGCACGATGGCGAGGCCGAGGCCGCTGCCTTCCGGTCGAACCGGGCGGTAGCGCTGGGCAACGAACAGCCGGTCGAACACCCGGGGCAGATCGTCCGGATCGATGCCGGGCCCGGTATCGGACACGACGAGCTGCACCGCGCCCGCATCACTATCCAGCTTCACGGTGACGATTCCACCCTCGGGCGTGTAGCGGAGAGCGTTCTCCACGAGATTGGAAACGATCTGTGCATACCGATCGGGGTCGATGTCGAGCGCGCCGGCCGGGGTCACGTCCACCAGCAGCCGCACCCGAGCGGCAGCGGCGCGCTCTTCGAACCCGGCGACGATCTCTTTGGTTCGGACCCCGAGGTCGACGGGCTGCGAGCGGAGTGTGAACTGGCGGGCCTGAAGCCGGCTGAGCAGCATGAGGTCTTCGACGAGGCGGGTCAACCTGTCCGCTTGGGATCGGAGAACACCCGCGATCCGCGGCAAGTCGTCGGGCGGGATAGCGCCCTCGGCGAGGCCTTC
>JBFIQU010000174.1:0-4707 GCA_041609395.1 Acidimicrobiia bacterium
GCCGATGTCGTTGTCGTGAACAAGATCGGCACCGCCGACCCGGCGGACGTCGCCACGGTCCTCGACAACATCGCCGCCGCCAATCCGAAGGCCACAGTGGTGCGCGCCAACTCGCCCATCACCGTCGACGACCCGTCCGCTGTGGCCGGGAAACGGGTTCTCGTCGTCGAAGACGGCCCGACGCTCACGCACGGCGACATGGCGTACGGCGCCGGTACGGTCGCCGCCCGCCGTCACGGCGCCGCCGAGATCGTCGATCCCCGTCCGGTGGCCGTCGGGTCGATCGCCGGCACGTTCGCGCAGTACCCGCACATCGGACCGCTCCTTCCTGCCATGGGGTACAGCGACGCACAGATGCAGGAGCTCAGCGCCACCATCGACGCCGCCGATCCCGACCTGGTGCTGGTCGCAACGCCGATCGATCTGTCCCGGCTGCTCTCGTTCCGGGCCCCGTCGATGCGGGTCCGTTACGAGCTGGAGGAAGCCGGCTCGCCCACCCTGTCTGATGTTCTCGCTTCCGTGGGCTGACGCCCCCAACCGTCCGCTCGTGCTCGCCTTCGGCGGAAATGCGTTGTTGCCCGACCCGGACGATCCCAGCGGCGCCGAAGAACGGGCAGAGGCATTCGCGGCCGCGCTGTTGCTGCTGCTCCCCGAGCACGCCGGGCTCGTCCTCGTGCACGGCAACGGACCGCAGGTGGGCAACATCCTGCTGCGGGTCGAGGCCACCCGCGATCGGATTCCCGCTGAACCGCTCGACGTCCTGGTTGCCGAGACGCAGGGCAGTATCGGGTACCTCCTCGTCAAGGCGCTGCGCAACGTCCTGGCCGAACGGCGCCGCAGCGTCGAGGTGGCGACCGTCATCACCCAGGTTCTCGTCGATCCGCACGATCCCGCGTTCGCGGCACCGACCAAGCCGATCGGCCCCTACTACGACGCCGCCGAAGCCGAAGCCCTGCAAGCCGAGAAGGGGTGGGACATGGTCGAGGTGCGCAACCGGGGCTGGCGGCGCGTCGTACCGTCGCCGGAACCACAGCGGGTCGTCGAGCTCCACTCGATCGCCGATTCCGCTCGCCATGGACATCTCGTGGTAGCCGGAGGCGGCGGCGGAATCCCGGTCCGTATCGACGCCAGTGGCGAACTGCGCGGCGTAGAAGGCGTCATCGACAAGGATCTCACCGCGGCGCTGCTGGCACGCACATTGCGTGCGGTCGGGTTCGTCATCCTGACCGAGGTTCCGTGCGCATATCGCAATTTCGGGACCGACGATCAGGAGCCGATCCGGTCGATGACGGCCACCGAGGCGCGGCGCCTGCTGGCGGCGGGGGAGTTTCCGCCGGGATCCATGGGGCCCAAGATCGAGGCCACGGCGCGCTATGCGGAGGCCATGGATCGGCCGGGTCTGATCACGAGCGTCGATGGTCTCGCCGCGGCACTGCGCGGCGACGACGGCACCTGGGTGACACCGGCCTAAGCGGTGCCGTCCAGGAGAGCGACGGCTTCGTCGCCCCGTTGCGCATATCCGTCGGCGCCCAGGGCGGCTGCGTGGTCGGCGTCGCGGATGGCGCCGCCGCCTACGAGGATCTTCACGCCGTCGCCGAGTGTGCCCCGCAACGCCGCGATCGCTTCTGCGATGACCTCGTCCCGGTCCGGGTTGATGGCGCTGATCGCTACCGCTCGCAGCTGATTGGCCTCGGCGGCCGACTTCACGAGCGACTCGATGGGGACGTTGGCGCCGAGGTCGAGGACGTCGTATCCCGCCGCCCGGAAAATGTCGCCGATCATTGCGACCGGCAGCGAGTGGAGGTCACCGGGGGGGGTGGCGACGATGATCGACCCACGGCTGCGGCCCCGCCGCAAGAAACGAGGCCCCAGCCTGCCGACGATGCGGCCGGCCACGGCCGAGCCCCGGTGCTCGTCGGCAACGTCGAGTTCGCCGGCCGCCCACCCTTCGCCGATGTCGCGCATCGCGGGTGCCAGCACCTGGAGGTAGATCTGCTGCGGAGACAGCCCCGAGGACAGCGCGGCTTCGACAACGCCCCACGCCCCGGGTTCGTCCCCTGCAATCAGGCGCTGCCGGAGCCGGCCGGACCAGTCGGCCTTCCGGGACCGTACGGGACGTTCGTCCCGCTCGTCGCAAAATGCTGCGAAGTCCCGGCGGTCGATCTGCCACTCGACGCCCGACTTCGTGGCCGGCAGCATGCCGAGCCGCACGTAGCGGTAGACGGTCATGTAGTGGACGCCGAGTTGATCGGCGGCCTCTTGCAGCGTCAGCGGCGTCTGTGTTTGGGCAGCCATGGTGGGGAGCGTAGAGCTCAGGACTCCAGAAACACGCCGCGCAGCCGGGGGAAGACCCGGGGCGCATGCCGGTAGCAATGGTCGGCGGCGTTGTAGCGAGAGATGACGGTGGAACATCCGTCCTCGGCGCAGCGCCGCCCGGTTCGGTGGGCCGTGGGCCGGCTCGCGGTGGAGCCGGGCCGTCTGGCTTTGATCGCTTCAGCCATGCGCATGATGATAGCGGCTGTTTAGTGGTAAATCAACATCTCGTCCGCCGTCAGCCGGATTGTTGCGCAATCGCCTCCACGATCTCCTGGTTGGCGAGGGTGGTCACGTCCCCGAGCTGGCGCTGCTCGGAGATGTCCTTCAAGAGACGCCGCATGATCTTGCCCGACCGCGTCTTGGGTAGGTCCGGGGTGAACACGATGCTCTTGGGCCGGGCGATGGGACCGATCTTCACGGCGACGTGGTTGCGCAGTTCGGCGAGCAGCTCATCATCGCCCTCATGTCCCGAACGAAGCGTCACGAAAGCGGCGATGGCCTCCCCCGTCAGGTCGTCGCGGCGCCCCACGACTGCAGCCTCGGCGACGGCGGGATGATCGACGAGCGCAGACTCGACCTCGGTCGTCGAGATCCGGTGCCCGGAGACGTTCATCACGTCATCGACGCGACCCAGCAGCCAGAAGTATCCGTCTTCGTCCCATTTGCATCCGTCGCCGGCGAAGTATCTGCCCGGGTATCGCGACCAGTACGTCGACACATAGCGATCCGGGTCGCCGTAGACCGTCCGCAGCATCGAGGGCCACGGCCGGTTGATGACGAGATACCCGCCCCCACCCAGCGGCACCTCGTTGCCTTCGTCGTCTACGACCGACGCCGAGATGCCGGGGAACGGGCGTGACGCCGAGCCCGGCTTGGTGACCACGGCACCGGGCAACGGTGTGATCATGATCGCCCCGGTCTCGGTCTGCCACCAGGTGTCGACGATCGGACACGAGGCACGCCCGATGTGCTCGTGGTACCACATCCACGCCTCCGGGTTGATGGGCTCACCGACCGTCCCCAGCAGACGAAGTGACGAAAGATCACGCCGCTGCGGATACTCGTCCCCCCACTTCATGAAGGCGCGGATGGCCGTCGGCGCGGTGTAGAAGATCGTTACCCCGTACTCCTCGATGATCTGCCACAGGCGATCCTTGTCGGGGAAGTCGGGGGCTCCCTCATACATCACGCTCGTCGCGCCGTTGGCGAGCGGCCCGTAGACGATGTACGAATGACCCGTCACCCAGCCGATGTCCGCCGCGCACCAATAGACATCGTCGGGCTTGAGGTCGAAGACGTAGTGGTGGGTTGCCGTGACTCCGGTCAGGTATCCGCCCTGGGTGTGGACGACCCCCTTCGGCTTGGCGGTCGTTCCCGATGTGTAGAGGATGTAGAGGAGGTCCTCGGCATCCATCACCGCGGCTTCACGCTCCGGTGCTCGACCGGTCACCACGTCGTGGTACCAGAGATCGCGACCCTCCGTCATGGACACGTCGTCCTCCGTACGCCGGACCACGACGACGTGTTCGATCGACGGGCAGGCGGAGACCGCCACATCGCTGTTCGCTTTCAGCGGCACCACCGATCCGCGCCGCCACGCTCCGTCCTGAGTGATGAGGAGCTTGGCTTCGGCGTCCTGGATCCGACCCGCCAGCGCATCGGCCGAGAACCCACCGAAGACAACGGAATGCGCAGCGCCGATTCGAGCACACGCGAGCATGGCGACCGGCAACTCCGGCACCATCCCCATGTATATGGCCACCCGGTCGCCCTTGGAGACCCCGAGGTCGGCGAGGGCATTTGCGAAACGGCACACCTCGGCGTAGAGGTCTCGATACGTGAACGTGCGGGTGTCCCCCGGCTCTCCGATCCAGTGGAAGGCGATCCGATCCCCCTGCGATTCGAGATGGCGATCGAGACAGTTGTAGGAGAGGTTCAGCTGGCCGTCGGTGAACCACCGGTAGAACGGTGGATTGGAGTCATCGAGGACCACCGTCGGCTCGCGGAACCAGGTGATGCGCTCCTTGGCCTGCTGCTCCCACCATCCCAGCCAGTCTTTCTCGGCAGCCTCGTACACCTCGGGTCCGGCGTTGGCGGCGGCGGCGAAGGCCGGGGCGGGGGCGAAGGTGCGGTCTTCCTGGAACAGGTTCTCGATGGCCTTGGACACGACGGCCTCCTGCTGATCGCGATGAATCGTTCGGTGCCAACGTTAGGCAACACGCCTGCGCCGCGCCCGGGGCTAACGGTCCTCAGGATGGGGGACCGAGAACAGGAGGTGCGGACGGCGTTGCCGCCGGAAGACCAGCGGCACGGCAATGGCGAGGATGGCCGCCACCTGCACCCAGTCGCCCACCACCGTGTACACGGTGCGGCCGGCGTTCCGGAACCGGA